>JAZUKF010000115.1:0-37415 GCA_045643165.1 Acutalibacteraceae bacterium
AAACAGTTGACTACCATGCTCTTGTATGTTGTTCCTGCTTGGTTGGCGCCGACCACGCCGCCGATTTGTTGACAGGATCCGCTACCGCTTTTCTGTACGTATATCAATCCATTGCTTACACAGTTGGCAATGATTGCATCCGATGTCATTGCATTCAAATCAGGAGAAGCAACGCCACCGTTCAGACCGCAGATGCCGCCGAAAGTACAGCTTCCTGCGGTATACGTATAAACCGTTCCGGTGTTGACGCAGTTGAGGATGCTTCCGGTATAGTTCTGGCCGCAGATGCCGCCAAAGTTCTGTGCGTTAGCTCCCCATGCTTTGATCATCACGGTGTTGGAGCAGCCGTTGATCGTGCCGCCCTCGTTCAGACCGCAGATGCCGCCCATATATTTGCCGTAATCTTTGCACGACACCGCTGCTTTATTCACGCAGTTTTCGATCGTGCCGCCGATGTTATGAGCGCACACGCCGGCAACGGGACCATGTCCAGTCACAGCGGTGCTTGTATCAGCCACTGGTCCTTCCGTGGTCACATTTTTGATGCTGCCGCCGTTCAGACAGCCGAACAGTCCCAAATAACTCGAGCCGCTGATCGTGAGATATACGGGGTGACCGTCGCCGTCAAAGTTGCCCTTGAACTGATTTGTATAATTACCGATCGGCGTGCTGAACGGAGTCGTTGAGTTGCCAGTGTCGGCGGTCAGCTTGAAGTAAGTACCTTCAAAGGCCGTTCCGCCGCTGACCGCCGTCGCCAGTGCATTCAGTTCGTCCAGAGTGCTAATCAAATACGGATCTGCTTCCGTGCCGCTGCCGGTCACGGTCTCCGGTTTGCCTGTCCACTCCGTCGCAAACGCCACTGTCGGCAAAAGCGACAACAGCATAATTACCGCGAGTAACATTGATAAAACTCGTTTTTTCATAGTAAAACTCCCTTTCAAAAAAGTTTTTTACATTATATCATATTCCATCATCTATTTCAAGCATTATTTCCCATATATAACAAATTTTTCCGAAATAACAAATTTTTTCAATATAATAAAATCGTTTTTTTTGGTTGATTTATTTGTTTGTTTTTGATATAATAGAAATCGGTGTCAAAAGGAGATGAAAGAATATGAGAAAAACAAACAGAATAATTTGTTTCATTTTGGCAATGATATTGTCTTTTATAGTTATATACATACCTTCCTCGGCGGCTATGACCGGAGACGTTAACGGAGATTCAAAGGTTACGGTCAGCGATGCTTTACAGATTTATAATCATCTTATCGGAAAAACAACTCTTTCGGGAGATACTTTAAAACGTGCAGACGTTAACGGTGACGGTACGGTAACCGTATCAGATGCAATGAAAGTTTACAATATCGTTCTCGGAAAAATTCTCTCCGGTACTTTTTCCGTAACGACATACGGGTACGGTCATGATATCGGTTTAAGTCAGGTCGGTGCAAAGGCTTATGCAAATGAAAAAGGTTACACTTATAAACAAATACTTTCTCATTATTTCCCCGGTACGACTTTATCAAAGGATACGAATGCTCCGAAAAAAGTTAAATATAACTCTGTTGAATATTCCATGAGAGATTATATTGCAGGTACTCTTTATGCCGAAATGGGACCGAGTTTCCCTAAAGAAGCATTAAAAGCACAATGCGTTGTTATTTATACATACGGAAAATATAACAGTAATTTCGGCATAAATTTCACCATAAATAATCACGCTTTAAACAAAAATGTTGCCACCGCAACAAGCAGTAATGTAATATATGATATTGTTGATGAAGTGATGGGTGAATATTTAACCTACAACGGTGCCACGGCATTAACTCCGTATTTTGCGATTTCCGCCGGTAAAACAGCCGCCTGCGATGTGGTCTGGATGCAAAAAATCCCCTATCTCGGCGGAGTGGAAAGCCCCTATGATAAATCCGCAACGGGTTGGAAAAAAACTACAACATTCACTGTGGACGAAATGAAGTATAAATTAGAAAATAATTTTGATATTGAATTATCGGATAATCCGGAAAACTGGATAAAAATTCTATCCCATGATAGTGCGGTTGATTCAAAAACAGGACACGCAATAAAGGTTTCGGTTGACGGACAAAAAGAGGTCAAAGGTTCAAGAATTTACGAGGTTTTGGGACTTCGTTCTCCATGCTATACGGTTGAATACTCATACTGAAAAAATACCCCTTACGGATAAACTCCGCAAGGGGATTTTTTACATCATAAGACCTTTTACTATCTCTGTCAATTCTTCTTTTCCCATAAGTTTCGGAACCGGATAAAGGGGATTTGCTTCTCTCAATGCTCTTTCAACAATGGTGGGAATATCCTTTTCCTCAATCTTATCGAATTTTTCCGGGATATTCATTTTCCTGTTAAGTTCTTTTACAGCTTCGATAAATCCGCAGGCTTTTTCCGCCACACTTTGTCCGGAAGAAGATGTTCCTGCACAATCTGCAAGTTTTGCAAGGGGCTCGTATGCACTTTCACCGAATGCATCAAGAATATGGGGAAGGATTACCGCATTTGCAAGTCCGTGAGGAATACCGTAAATTCCGCCGAGCTGATGTGCAATAGCATGAACATAACCGACGTATGCTCTTGTGAATGCGGCACCGGCATAATATGATGCAAGAAGCATATTTTTTCTTGCTTCAACATTTTTTCCGTCCTGATAAACGGTTTCGATATTATCAAAAATCAACTTTGTGGCTTTTTCCGCATATTCTATTGTATCCTCGGTATTACTGTGTCCGATATATGCCTCAACCGCATGAGTAAGAGCATCCATACCGGTGGTTGATGTAATGTGAGGAGGAAGTCCCAATGTAAGCATGGGATCAAGCACGGCATATTTCGGACGAAGTTTAGGATCGTTAACAGCATATTTTTCATGAGTTGACATATCTGTTATTACTGCGGCAACAGTTGTTTCGGAACCTGTACCTGCCGTTGTGGGAATAGCTATAAAGAAAGGAAGAGGTTTCTTTATTTTAAGCTGACCTCTCATCTGAGGAATGGTTTGTGTGGGATTTGCAACCCTTGCGCCTGCACCCTTTGCGCAATCCATAGGTGAACCGCCGCCCATAGCGATAATGCCCTGACAGTTATTATCAATATACGTCTGTTTTGCGTTTTCTACATTTTCGATTGAAGGATTAGGCTGTATTTCGCTGAAAACAGTGGCTTCAATACCGTCCTTTTTAAGGGCATCAAGAAGTCCGTCGGGAATACCGAGACCTCTGAGTCCGTTATCGGTAACAAAGAGAACTCTCTTAATTCCGTTATCCTTTAAAATCTGCGGAATTTTATAAACACTGTTTTCTCCTTCAACAACCTTCGGCGGATCCCAATTTATCAAAATATTACTGGCAACTTTAAACACCTTTTGATAAGATCTGCAATACGCTTTTTCCAAAACATTCATAACTTACATCTCCTAAAATTTCAATGATTGATTTAATTATACACTTTTTATAATTTTTTTCAATATTATATAGAAAATCTTTTATTATTTTTAATGACAAATTTAAAATTTTATGGTATAATCCTCTACATAAGACTAAAATGCCTGTTTATACTTTATTTTTAGGAGATTTTAATATGGATATAAGAGAAGCATTTACACTCATCAACAAAGGAATTTCGGAAAATCTTTCCGCAAAAGGATTTTCTCCCGTATATTCCGACAGCAAAAATAACGGAGAATTGCCCGTAACCGAAGACGGTAAACAAACATTTATTGATTACAACGGCAAAATGGGTTATTTCCGCATAAACTATCTTGATGACAAATTTTATTTTCAAATTCAAAACGACGAAAAAGATGGTAAAAAAACCTTTACAAGCGTTTCCGCATCTCTTTTTGATAAGGACGTTGCGGATGAAGTTGACATAAAATACATCATCAATGAATTTAATGACTGTATTGACGGGAATTTTTCCGTAAAAAAAGTTGAAACCACATCAAAAGGCGGAATAAAACTTCCTCCTTCGGTATCTAAAGCCGCCGCCAAAAACGGTTCCAGCTACTACGATCCCGCCACCCTCGCTTCAAGATACACGGTAATGTATCCTGAATTGAGAGATAAGTACAAAGCAAATATTGAGAAATACGGTATGTTTTTACCCGATGAATTTTTCAAAGAATACGGCTATGCCGCTATTGAAACAATAAAGAAAAACGATAAACAGCAAATGAAAAAACTTTTCAATATGTTTAACGAAATTTATCTTGACGGCACTAACGAAACGCAGGGTATCATCACCGTTACGATCCTCAGTCAGCTTAATAATGATACGGAACTTCTTGCCAACTGCGTGGATTACATGGATCCGGAACTTGCTTCAACCGTTATTCATGTCAACAAATATCTTGCAAGCAGAAGCGGACGCAAAGCCGTTAAGCTTCTTAATGATCCGCCTTCATATAAACCTCCGAAAAAGAAGAAGAAAAATCTTATGAGTGCCGCACTGGGACAGTAAATTAAAAGGTTATTTTACGGTAATACGTAAAAATTTATCACGAAAGGTTTTTTGTATTTATGAAAAAAGTTTTGGTTATCTTCGGCGGAGTTTCAAGCGAACATGACGTCAGCGTTGTTTCCGCCACATCGGTTATAAAAAATATTCCTACTGACAAGTACGAAGTTATCATGATGGGTATTACAAAGGACGGAAAATGGTTTAAATATACCGGGGATATTGAAAAACTTGCCGACGATTCCTGGAAAGATGATAAAGAAAACTGTTTGAATGCAGTTGTTTCTCCGGACAGAACCGTCCACGGAATAATTATTACAAAGGACGGAAAAACCGAAACAGAATATATTGACGTGATTTTCCCTGTTCTTCACGGTAAAAACGGTGAAGACGGAACGCTTCAGGGATTACTCCAAGTTGCCGGGATTCCGTTTGTGGGATGCGATTGCGTATCCTCCGGACTTTGTATGGATAAAGCATTGACAAACACAATGCTTGATTATACGGGAATTTGTCAGGCAAAATGGTTAGGACTTACAAAATATGATTATGATAAATCATCCGTTGATTTCCTTGAAAAAGCCGAAAAATATCTCGGTTATCCCATTTTTGTAAAGCCTGCCAATGCCGGCTCATCCGTGGGTATTTCAAAAGCCGTAAACAGAGATTCTCTCATTAACTCCATTGATATCGCATTTAAAGAGGACAGAAAAATCGTCCTTGAAGAAGCCGTTATAGGAAAAGAAGTTGAATGTGCGGTTATGGGAAATGACGAGCCTTTTGCCTCTGTTGTAGGTGAAATAGTTCCGTGTAATGATTTTTATGACTATAATGCAAAATACATAGACGGTACAAGCGAACTTCATATCCCGGCAAGACTTTCCGAAGAAAAAATTGAGGAAATTCGTGTTATTGCCGCTAAGGCATATAAAAGTATCGGTTGCAGCGGATTATCAAGAGTTGATTTCTTTGTAAGAGAAAAAGACGGTCTTGTTATGCTTAATGAAATAAATACAATTCCCGGTTTTACCTCCATAAGCATGTATCCCAAACTTATGGAAGCAAGCGGAATATCATATACGGATTTACTCGATAAACTTCTGACACTTGCTGTGGAAAAGAACGGATAAAATATCGGAGTTTTTTAATGAATAAAGAAGTTTTAATTACCATAAAAGACGAACATGAAATTGAGGGTGAAACGGAAGGTTTTGAAATGACCACCCTCGGAACATACGAAAAAACCGATAAAGGATATATTTTAACTTATTCGGAAAAAGACGATTTTGACGGTTGTGTTGTTACCCTTGACGTTTCCGAAGGAAAAAAAGTCGTTATGACAAGAACGGGAGCAATAGGAACCCAACTTGTCATTGAACAGAGAGAACGGCATAACTGCTGCTATGAAACTTTTGCAGGTGAAATCATGCTCGGTGTATTTGCAAAAGAAGTTTCCACAACCGTTGATGAACAGGGCGGTACACTTGTTATGGATTACACGTTGGATTTTAATGCAGGACTTGTTTCCCGAAACCGTCTTGTTATAACAGTAAAAAACACATAAACAGAAAGGACATTAAAAATGTCAAAATTAGTTAAAGAAGCACAAAAACAATTAAGAGAAGCAATACTTTGTGCAATGGGCAGAGCCGTTGCCGACGGAAAATTTCCCAATGAACCCATAAGTGATTTTAATATTGAAGTCCCTTCCGATAAATCTAACGGAGATTATTCCTCAAATGTTGCACTTGTTTCCACAAAAATTTTCAAAAAAAATCCCCGAATGATAGGAGAAATCATCTGTGAAAACATTGATTTATCCGGAACATTTTTCAGCCGTTGCGAAGTGGCAGGTCCGGGATTTCTGAATTTCTTTTTAGATGCTTCCTTCTATGCCGCAATACTTAAAGATATAAAAGAGTGCGGAGAAAATTACGGCCGTTCTGATTACGGTCAGGGCAAAAAAGTCAATATTGAATTTGTTTCCGCCAATCCCACAGGGCCTATGCATATGGGTAACGCAAGAGGCGGTGCTTTAGGTGATTGCCTTGCCGCCATTATGGATTTTGCGGGATATGATGTAAGCCGTGAATTTTATATAAATGATGCCGGAAATCAGATCGATAAATTCGGTCTTTCTCTTGACATCAGATATCAGCAGCATTTTCTCGGTGATAAAGCACCTGAACTGCCCGAAGACAGTTATCACGGTCATGATATCATTGAAAGAGCCGAAGAATTTGCTTCTGTTTACGGCGACGGTTTTCTTGAAAAAAGCGAAGAAGAAAGAAGAAAAGCCCTTGTTGAATATGCCTTACCGAAAAACATTGACAGCATGAAAGAAACTCTTGAAAAATACAGAGTAAAATATGACCGCTGGTTTAACGAAAGCATCGTTCACCAAAACGGAGAACTTAAAGATACAATAGAACTTCTTAAAAATAACGGTCTCACATACGAAAAAGACGGTGCCTTATGGTATAAAAATATTGAAGTGCAGACAAAACTACTTCTTGAACAGGGAAAGACACAGGAAGAAATTGATAAACTTGAATTAAAAGATGACGTTCTTATCCGTGCAAACGGAAATCCCACATATTTTGCGGCTGATATTGCTTATCACAGGAATAAATTAGCAGTAAGAAAATTTGACCTTGCCATTGATATCTGGGGTGCGGACCATCACGGTCACGTTGCAAGAATGAAATCCGCTCTTAACGCAATAGGCGTTGATTCGGACAGACTTGATGTAATTCTCATGCAGCTTGTACGTCTTACAAGAGGCGGCGAGGTTGTAAGAATGTCGAAAAGAACAGGCAAGGCAATTTCTCTCGTTGACCTTCTTGAAGAAATCCCCGTAGATGCTTCACGTTTCATCTTTAATATGAGAGAAGCCGGTTCGCAAATGGATTTCGACCTTGACCTTGCCGTTGAGCAAAGTTCAAAAAATCCCGTTTACTACTGTCAATATGCCCATGCAAGGATTTGCAGTATTATTAAGAAACTGAAAAATGACGGAATTGAAGTGCGTGATTGCACATCAAAGGAACTTGAACTTCTTAACCGTGAGGAGGAAAAAGACCTTATCAGGCATCTTGCCTCCTTAACGGATGAAATCATTGTCGCCGTCAAAAATTATGATCCGGCAAAAATCACAAGATATGTTATCGAACTTGCAACATTATTCCATAAATTCTATAATTCATGCCGTGTTGTATGTGATGATGAGTCCCTTATGCAAGCAAGAGTTTATCTCTGTGTCTGCGTAAGAGATACAATTAAAAATGTTCTGGGACTTTTGAAAATAGAAGCTCCGGAAACCATGTAATTTTATTTTCACTTAACGGCGGATTTTTCCTTCCGTTAAGTGATATTATTAAGAAAAAAGGTGTATTGTTATGCAAAAGAAATGTGCCGTAATTTTATGCGAAGCAAAATGCTCCGAAAAAGGCTCAAAAAGAATTTCGGATTGTGAAATTCTTTTCCGTCCCATGATAGATACAGTTGTAAACTGTTTGGAAGAAAGCGGAATAAAAGACATCTTTGTTTTAAAAAATTCCTCCGATAAAACAGAAAAACTCAGAAACTTTATTTCAAACAACAAAGACAGTGATTTATACCTGACAGAGGGAACTTCTCTGTTTTCAGATGCGGAATCCGTTACGCAAGCATATAAACTTTTTGAAGATAAAGAGAAAAAAACGACTGCAATTATTTCCCCGAAGGACGGCAAAATTGCAGGCATCTGGATGACCGCTCATAATTTCAAAAAAAATTGTCCCTTTAACTCATCGGAAAAAGAAAAACTTTCGGAACTTGTTAATTATTTTAATGACTGTGAAAAGTATATCAGTAAAAATGAAGATGTTTCCGTCACCGTTAACAACTGTACCGATTTATATGAAATAAACGAATATGCAAGGAAAAAAGTTATTTTCAATCACATGAATAACGGAGTTATAATTCCCTGCATTGACGGTGTTATCATTTCTCCGGAGGCGGAAATCGGTCCGGATACCGTTATCCTTAAAGGTACGATTATCAAAGGCGCCTCCTCCGTAGGAAGCGGTTGTGAAATCGGTCCGGACAGTCTTATCGAAAACTCTCAAATCGGTGATAATACAATTTTTAACAGTTCTCAATGCTACAATTCAAAAATCGGTTGTGCAACTGAAATCGGTCCTTATGTCAGAGTCAGACCGAACTGCGTTGTGGGTGATAATGTCAGAGTCGGAAACTTTGTTGAACTTAAAAATTCCAATGTTGATGACGAAGCAAAAATTTCACATCTTTCTTATATCGGCGACAGCGATGTGGGCAAAGATGTCAATATAGGCTGCGGTTGTGCCACGGTAAACTTTGACGGAGTTAATAAACACAGAACAAAAATCAGCGACGGTTCATTTATCGGCTGCGGCGTAAACCTTGTTGCCCCTGTTACGGTTGGTGTTGATGCTTTTGTTGCCGCCGGCTCAACAATAGTTGAAGATATCCCGGACAGTGCTCTTGCAATCGCCAGAAACAAACAATACGTTAAACATGATTGGGTAAAAGTTAAAAAACCTTACAGAAGAATGAGAAAATAATATGTTCGGAAAAAAATTCAATAACACAGGTTCAATAGAATATATCATTGCGGGATTGGGAAATCCGGGAGCAAAATATGAATTTACCCGTCATAATATCGGGTTTATGTTCGTTGACTATTGGGCAAACAAAGAAAGCAAAAAAATCAGTAAATTAAAATATAAATCCCTTATTTCCGAAGTAACGATATCCGGTCATAAATGTCTTATCATGAAACCTCAAACCTATATGAACAACAGCGGTGAAGCCATACGTGAAGCGGCGGATTTTTATAAAATCCCACCGGAAAAAGTGATTGTAATTTATGATGATATTTCCTTTGATGTGGGAAAAATCAGAATAAGACGTAAAGGCTCTGCCGGAGGACATAACGGAATAAAAAGTATTATTCAGCATTTGGGAAGCGATAATTTTCCCAGAATTAAAATCGGTGCAGGTAAAAAGCCCGAAAACGGTTTTGACCAGGTTGACTGGGTATTATCACATTTTTCAAAGGATGAACTTGAAACATTGAGAAACAGTGCGGAAAAGGTTTGTGAAGTTCTGCCCCTTATGGTTGAAGATAAAGTTGATGAAGCTATGAACAAAGCCAACACGTAATTTTCGGAAGTGAATAAAATGAAAAAATCTATTTTATCAATTTCCCTGTCTATAATGATTATTATATGTTTTTCCGCCTGCGGAAGCAAAAGTATTATAAAAAAATCTGCCGTTTCCGATTCGGAATTTAAAACATTATCTGCCGAAAAAATTCTTTCCTTCGGCGGAAGCCGAAATGATTATTTCAACCGCATCATTCCCCTGAATGACGGCGGTTATCTTACGGCAGGCAATATGCTCTCCAAGGACGGAGATTGTGAAAAAGCAGATAAATCCATGAAGGAATCCATCGGCACGGTATGTCGGTACAATAAAGACGGCAAACTGAAATGGTCTGAATTTTTCGGTGAAAAAAACGGAGTTTTTATCTATGATATCGGTGTTTTATCAGACGGCAATATTATTATTGTGGGCGAAAGTTCTTCCGAAAACTTTTCCGAAAATTACAGAGGCGACACAGACGCAATTCTGATAAAACTGAAACCAAACGGAAAAACCGTTTGGAAAAAATTCTTTGGCGGTAACGATTATGATACGCTGAGAGCCTTGGAAATTTCTCGGGACGGCGGATTTTATGCCTGCGGAAAAACCAACTCCAACGATAAGGATATCGAAAAATGCGGGAACCCCGAAAATGACGGAATTTTGGTGAAGTTTGATTCAAGCGGAAACAAACAATGGATAAAAACTTTCGGCGGAACACAAACAGACGATTTTTACGATTTATGTTTAGATTCAGATGAAAATATTTTTGTTTTATGTAATTCCGATTCCGTTGACGGAGATATGGAAAATTTGCAATGTGTTAACAGCGACTGCGTTGTTATAAAATATACAAAAAACGGCGACATTCTCTGGTCAAAATCTTATTCTCACTCAGGTGCATCATTGGGATATGTGATAAAAAGTACAAAGGATAACGGATGTATTTTTGCGGGATGCTTTGAAAAAGGAAGAACCCTTGACGGTATTTTCGCTGAAAAAAAGTATTATGATAAAACCGACTGTTTTTTGATGAAGCTTAATTCCTCAGGCGATACGGAATGGATCAACACTTTCGGCGGATTCGGAAGCGAGGATATTCGTGATATTATCGAGCAGGATTTCGGCTATCTCGTTTTAGGCAATACAAATTCAACCGACGGCAATTTTTCAACCTTCTCCTCAAACGGCGGTATTGATGTTTTTGTAAAGTATTATGAAGATAACGGAGAGGAAATCTGGACACAGATTTTCGGCGGAACAAATGATGACGGAATATATTCTTCCATGGTGGATTATGAAGGAAATTTATATTTTGCCGGATATACTTCTTCATCGGATAAAGACTTTAAAAATATTAACTACGGCAAAAGCGATAACGCATATATCGGAAAATTTGTGCTTAAATCATAATACACTTAACTGAAAAATCAGCCTTATTCGATTTGAATAAGACTGATTTTTTTATAATCCGAAACCTTTAATCACTATGGCGCATACCGTTGCACCCACACATGCCCAGAAAACAGGACGCAAAACAGCGACCGCTTTTTTATTTCTTCTTTTCGTCATAGGCGGACTGCCTGTGCTGACGGCAATTCGGTTTGCCTTTTCTCTGATTTTCTTTTCGTTCACATTGAAATATTCAGGTTTCACGAAAAAAAGAACACGCTCAAAATAATCACAATTCGGTTTGGTTATTTCAACGACCTGATGATTTATCCCTTTTATCATATACAATTACCCGCTTCTTATTTTTTAAATATTTTTTCCGTAACAAGAAAAATTATTCAAACAAAACGGGCAATGTTTTCATTTTTTCTTTTCTCTCATCAGCATTTTATCAACAGGGAAATATAATAAAAACTGTATCAAAGAACATACCATGGAAGCGATATTTACCGACAGTTCTTCCGGTAAACCCTTTGCGATTAAAAAACCGTTAACGGTGGGCGAAAGCCATGCGGAAAAACAAAGTAACGCAACGGTAAAAATAAGATAAATCGTAAGAGTTACGGGAATATTATTATTTGCATTAAACGTCTTTTCTCTGTTTACAAAAAATGCTATGATCTGTGCAAGAATATTTGCAGCATTAAATGAAATAAAATATGCTAAACCGCCGTCGGAAACAGGATAACTGAAAACGAACCAATTAAAACTTACCGTTTCCAACCTTCTGATTACCGGTAATAGATTAAGAGTGTTCAAAGTAATAAACTGAGCAATCGCCGCAAACATACTTGCAAAAGAAAATTTGATAAATTGCCAAAGCGTTTTTATCTTACTGCCTTTTTCCTCGGCTTTTTTATCAATATCCGCTAATTTTATCATAATATAACCCCTAACATGAATTTTCTTATATTTTAACATAAGAAATATTTTTTTACAAGTATTGTTAAGTACAATTAAATATGATAAAATAATAGATAATTAACAGAAACGGAGATGATTACCGTGCAAAAATCTTTCTCGGCATATTTATTGACAGGTGTTCTTGCGGGATTATTTATAGGCGCTATGCTTGCCAATATTTTTTCGTGGGATAAATTGATTTATTCATTAGGCGGTGCGGTAATCGGTACCGTTATAGGAAGCATATTCGGTTTTATAAAATATATTAAAAACAAAAAGGACGAATAATAAATTGAAACTTAAAGAAAAGAAACTTTTTTTATTTGACATTGACGGAACTATTGCCGTTGACAACACTTTATATGACGGCTCTTTTGAACTGATAGAATACATAAATTCCATAGGAGGAAAAGCAATTTATATTACTAATAACTCCACAAAAAGTCAGAAAGCCTATATTGAAAAGTTTTCAAAATGGAATATAGAAACAGATGAATCCAATTTTATTACCGCATCCTATGCCGCTTGCCTTTATTTGAAAGAAAAATATAACGACAAAAAAATATTTGTTTGCGGAACAAAATCCTTTGTTGATGAATTACGTTCATTCGGTCTGAATGTTACGGAAAAAAATGAAGATGATATCGTTTGTGTGATTGTAGGCTTCGACAATGAATTAACCTACGATAAAACAGCCCTTGTTTGTGAGATCCTTTTTACAAAAAAAGTTGATTATCTTGCAACAAATCCCGATCTTTGCTGTCCCACCTCCTTCGGCAGTGTTCCCGATTGCGGAGCAATTTGCAAAATGATTGAATGTGCCGTAAAAAGAGAACCTTATTTTGTGGGAAAGCCCAATAGTGTAATTGTCGAAATATGTATGGAAATGACAGGATTTTCAAAAGATGAAACCATTGTTGTAGGCGACAGACTTTATACAGATATTGCCTGCGGAATAAATGCGGGAGTGGACACTGCCGTTGTATTCACAGGCGAAGCAAAAAAAGAGGATATGGCAGATACGCAATATCCCGCCACTTATGAATTTGAAAACATCCGTGAGATGTATGAAGAAATACAAAAAGAAATTCACGAAAACAGAGGTGTCTTTATGTCAAAACTTTATCCGTTAAAAACAAAACCAAATCGCTGTTGGAGATGCTATCTCGGCGGAAAACTTATTGATGTTATGAGAGGTGAAGCAAGTCCGACTGACGGTTATTTCCCCGAAGACTGGCTGGCAAGCGTTGTTGTTGCAGTAAATCCCGACCGTGAAGGGAAACCGGAGTTTGAAGGTTTAAGCACGGCAATACTTGCAGACGGCAGCGAAGAATATCTCCGCAATCTTATTGCTTCCGATCCGACAGGGTATTTAGGCAAAGAACACGTGGAAAAATTCGGACCTAACTTGGGTGTTCTCGCTAAATTTTTGGATTCTGCCGAAAAACTTCCCGTTCAATGTCATCCCGACAAAATCAAAGCAAAAGATTATTTCCATTCCGATTACGGAAAAACGGAAGCCTGGTATATACTTGACGGACGTACAATTGACGGAGAAGAACCCTATATCCTTATGGGATTTAAAGAGGGTGTAACAAGAGAAAAGTGGCAGGAACTTTTTGATAAACAGGACATCAAAGGCATGGATGACTGTATGCACAAAATCCGTGTTAAACCCGGTGAAGTTTATATCATTGAGGGCGGATGTCCCCACGCAATCGGCTCCGGCTGTCTTTTACTTGAAATTCAGGAACCCACAGACTACACAATCAGCATGGAAAAGAAAAATTCCGCCGGAGAGGATATTCCCGAAAATCTTATCCATCAGGGAATAGGATTTGAAAAAATGTTTGATTGCTTCCATTATGATAATTTCACTATGGATGAACTCCTTGACCGTTACCGTCTTGAACCGGAAATTAAGGAAGAAAATGAAAATTATAAAATCACCGTTCATATTTCTTATGAAAGAACACCCATGTTCTCCCTTGAACGTCTTGATGTGTTCAACGAATACACCCGTATAAAGGCTCAACGTCCCTCATCACTTTCGGTAATTGACGGCTGCGGCGAAATATCCTTTGAGGGAGGAAAAATCGAAATTTCAAAAGGCAACTGCATTTTTATTCCGAAGGACACAGTGGAATTTACGATCAAAGGCAATGTTTCACTTATTGAATGTTTGCCTCCTAAAATTTAAGTAAGGTGATATATTATGAAAATTATAGCAAAAAAAGAAATCATCAATGCTCCCGGTACACCTACACCGAATTGCCACGCATCAACCGTACTTCCCCTTAATAACGGTGAAGTCCTTGCCGCATGGTTCGGCGGTACGAAAGAGAAATCCGATGACGTTGACATCTGGCTTTCCCGAAGAAAAAACGAAAAATGGAGCGAACCTGTTTGCATAAGTGCAGATAAAAATATACCTCATTGGAATCCCGTCCTTTTCCGTTTAAAGGACGGCAGAATTGCTCTTTATTTTAAAATCGGAAAAGATATCGAACTTAAATGGAAAACACTTGTGGTGTATTCCGATGACGAAGGAAAAACCTGGACCGAACCCGAAGAACTTGTAAAAGGCGATAAAACAGGCGGCAGAGGTCCGGTAAAAAATAAAGCGATTTATCTTTCAGACGGAACAATTCTCGCACCGGCATCCCATGAACCGAACCCGAAATGGTTTGCCTTTGCGGATATTTCCGAAGATGACGGAAAAACATGGCACCGCTCCGAATACATTCCCACCGGTGAAGGAGATGACCATATTCCCCTTATTCAGCCCACCTTCTGGGAAGATAAATCCGGCACGGTTCATGCTCTTCTCCGTTCCGCAAAAGGAAAAATTTTCGCTTCTTTATCAAATGACAAAGGCAGGACATGGAGCAAAGCATACGATACAGGTCTGCTCAATCCCAACAGCGGTATAGACTGTGTCAAAGCGCCAAACGGAGATATTATGCTTGTTTCAAATCCGGCAGGCGGAAACTGGGGAGACAGAACACCCCTTACCCTTACCGTTTCAAAAGATAACGGAAAAACATGGGAACTTGTTCTCACTCTCGAAGAAGCGGAAGTGGGCAGAGAAGAAGATGTTGAATATTCCTATCCCGCTATCACTGAAAAGGACGGAAAATTTTATATCACATATACATATAACAGACTCAGTATTGCTTTTTGGGAAGTTGAAATAAAGGATTAAATTAACGGTGCTTACCGTTTACCGCAACAATACCGCCCACGGCTCCTCCGCTGAGCATAAGCAAAGACATAAGTAAAGTGTTTAATCCCACATTTTTTACGGCAACGATAAGCACTATACATATTGTACATATTATGGGTAAAGACGTTATAACCCCTGTAAGATATCCTTTTTCACTTATATTTTTACAGGAAAACAATGAGCCTAAAAATGATGAAATAAAAGCCGAAAAGAATACCGCACACGTTTGAACGGTATCGGACAGTCCGATTTTTATTACGGCAACGGAAATCATCAGTAACATCAGAAAGAAAGAAATCAATCCCGTTACCGCTCCTTTAATAATACGTTTTCCGAATATTTTTTTAGGATTATCTTCTCGTGTATTACTTTTTCTGTTTCTGTTTTTAGTCATAAAAAAACCTCCATTCTATCAATAATAGATATGGAGGTCGTTTCTTTTTTATTCTGTTTTCGGACAGATTATGCGTCCTTTTCGTCAGAAGAATTTTTCTTATCCTTACCTGCTCTTTTCTTGGCTTCTTCCACTCTTGCTTTTTTAGCCTCTTCCTGAGCTTTCTTAGCAGCTTCTCTTTCAGCCTGAAGTTTTTCATTAGCCGTATTATTTGTCTGAATAGCCCAACGCATTATTCTCATCTTAACACGGTCTGCACCTGTTTCAATGATAATGGAATCTTCTTTTACGGTTACGATTCTTCCCATAATTCCGCCGATAGTAGTAATTTCATCGCCGATCTGAATGTTATCACGAAGAGCCTGCTCTTCCTTTTGTTTTTTCTTCTGAGGTCTGATCATTGCGAAATACATTACAGCAAACATTACAACAAGAAGAATAATAGTTGTAAGCTGACTTTTCTGCTGGTTCTGATCGGCACCTGCTACAAGAGCCATTAAAAAATTAAGTGACATTTTAAAATTCCTTTCCTTAATAAGTATATGCTTTATTATAACTAAAAACGGAAATATATGCAAGTCTTTTTTAAAACAAAAAAACAAATTTACAATTTATATATATTTTATCAGGTTATAAACAAAAAATATTGAATATATTTCAGTTTTGTATTATAATATTCTCATTAAAGGAGGTTTTCACGTGAAAGAATGTCCGAAGAAATGCAAATCACAATCATTAAATCACAAATTGATAAATTGTTTCAGCCGAAATTTGAATAAATTCATCATATCTCAAAATAAAACATTTGATTTAACGGGATATAAATATACAAGTAATAAATTTCCGGAGGAATTTGACAAATTCAGGATAATTCATCTTTCCGATATTCATAACAGACTGCAAGGTTACCTTGCGGATGATGTAATAAAAATCATTACAAGAAACCGTCCCGATATTATTATCATTACGGGAGACTACTATGATGCTCATGAAATGATTTATGACAACAGTTTTGCTCTTATGAAACGACTTACGGACATTTGTCCCGTTTACTATGTATCCGGAAATCATGAGGAACTGACTCCCGACATACGTGATGAATTTTTCGAGGGAGTCAAAAAAAGCGGTGTCAGATTTTTAAACAACGAAACCGAAACTATTACAAGAAACGGAAAAAGTATTTCCTTAATAGGTGTGCGTGATTATATGAGCTACGCCGAAAGCCGTGAAGTAATCGACCGTGCGTTTGAAAAACTTCTGGATTTTCCGGATGAAGAAAAAATGCTGAACGGTTTTACGGATATGCTCGGCAAATTGACATCGGAAGCGGAATGTGATTTTAAAATACTTTTATCTCACCGTCCCGAACTTTTTGAAGAATATGTAAACGAAAATATAAATCTTGTCTTTTCCGGTCATGCCCACGGAGGACAGTTCCGCATACCCTTTATCGGCGGTTTATTCGCTCCCAATCAGGGAACATTCCCGAAATATGCAGAGGGCTGTCATGAAAAAAATAATACCGTTCTGATAATCAGCCGAGGTATAGGAAACAGCAGTTTTCCGCTGAGATTAAATAATCATCCCGAAATAATCGTTACCGAATTTGAATATAAAAATTAAAGTATATTTCACCCTGTTCATAAATAAAATGAATAGGGTGATTTTTTATGAAATATATTAAATTATTTATCGTAATAATTCTTATTACTTTTCTTCCCTCATGTTCTCAAAACGAAATCACAAACATCTATACTTTTTCTTCACGTTTTAATTCATACAGTAAAAATTATCAAATTGATAAAAAATCTTTATGTGCGGAACATTCTGAAAGCACTTATATTTTCCCGTTATGCTTCGAGGATAAAATCCTTCTCACCGTCAGAACAAATGATAATTCGCTTACAATAAAAGAATGTTCGGTAACATATTTAAAGAATAAAAACAGTAAAAATGATTATGAAGATCTAAAAGAGATAATTCTCTGTACAGTAAGAGCCATCCGGAAAACAGATGAAAAAACAGCAGAAAACATTTTAAACAAATCAGGTATAACCGACAAAAAAATCCTTGAAAAAGATAGCAAAATATCTTTCACCAAGGATTTTTATTCTTACGAAACCGTCGCTGACAGTATGGGTATTTACTTTTCGGTCAAAAACACACGTTCACAGGCGGAATGATTATTCTCTGTGCCATTTTACACCTTGAGGAGTATCCTCAAGTACGATTTTCATTTCTTTGAGTTTATCTCTGATTTCATCTGCAAGAGCCCAGTTTTTATTCTTTCTTGCCTCGGTTCTTTTTGCAATAAGTTCTTCGATTTCATCATCAAGTTCGTTACTTTTTCTGTTATAAACAAGTCCGAGGACATCCGTTAATTCATCAAATAATTTTATTGCACCTTCGCAAAGTTTCTTTGAAGGGTTTTTATCAAGAACCGTTGTGTTAATATCTCTGACAAGATCAAATACTGCGGCGATAGCATCTGCGGTATTAAAATCATCCTCCATGGCATTGATGAATTGCTCACGTCTTTTCGCAAACTCGGCAAGTTTTTCTTCATCCCCCTCGTTTGCCTCCGACTGTGCATTCTTTATTTCAAAATCAAGACTGTCCCGACAAGTATAAAGACGTGTCAAAGATGATTTACACTGATTGATAATATCTATACTGTAATTTATGGGACTTCTGTACGATGAAGATATCATAAGGAAACGAATAGGCTCGTATCCGTATTCATTTGCAACATCTCTTACGGTGAAGAAATTTCCCAGAGATTTTGACATCTTAACATTATCTACATTTATATAACCGTTATGCATCCAATAATTTGCAAAAGGCTTTCCGTTACAACATTCACTTTGTGCAATTTCATTTTCATGATGTGGGAAAATAAGATCAAGTCCGCCTGCATGAATATCAATCGTATCTCCGAGATAACGGTGAACCATTGCGGAACATTCAATATGCCAACCCGGTCGTCCTTTTCCCCATGGTGAATCCCAGTACGGCTCTCCCGGTTTTGCATTTTTCCAAAGTGCAAAATCCATAGGCTCCTTTTTAAGTTCACCGATATTTATTCTCGCTCCCGCTTCAAGATCCTCCAGAGGTTGATGAGAAAGTTTACCGTATTCAGAAAACTGTTTTGTACTGAAATATACATCTCCCTCAACAGCATAAGCATATCCCTTTTCCTCAAGAGTTTTTATTATATTTATTATTTCATCAATATTTTCCGTTGCTTTCGGATGAACCGTCGCCTCACGGACGTTAAGTCCCTTTGCATCGGTCCAGAATTCTTTTATATATTTTTCGCTCACTTCTTTATATGTAAGTTTTTCTTCATTTGCACGTTTGATTATTTTATCGTCTATATCCGTAAAATTCTGAACAAATTTCACGTTGTAACCTCTGTATTCAAGAAATCTTCTTACGACATCAAAAACGCAGAGGGGACGTGCGTTACCGATATGAATAAAATTATATACCGTAGGTCCGCAGGCATACATTTTTACCTCGCCCTCATTTATCGGAACAAATTCATCCTTTTGCCTTGTAAGTGTGTTAAAAATTTTCATCATTTATTTTCCTTTCTCAATTCTGTTTTAAGTATGTCAATTTCATTTTCAAGCCTGCTGATTTCCTGTGCAATAGGATCGGGAATATGAATTTGATCCATATCGTCAACCCTCATTCCGTTAATCTTCACTACCCTTGCGGGAACACCCACAGCAGTGGAATTTTCGGGAATATCGTTAAGAACAACCGCACCGGAAGCAATATTCGTATTACTGCCGATTTTTAACGGTCCCAATACCTTTGCACCCGAACCGATAAGCACATGATTTCCGATCGTGGGATGTCGTTTTCCCACATCCTTTCCCGTACCGCCTAATGTTACACCCTGATAAATTATAACATCATCACCGATTTCCGCCGTTTCCCCGATTACCACTCCCGTGCCGTGGTCAATAAAAAATCTTTTTCCGATTTTAGCCGCAGGATGGATTTCAATTCCTGTTTTTCGTACACATTTCTGAGAAACGTATCGGGCAAGGAAATAATGCTTTTTATTATATAATTTATGGGCACGTCTGTATGAATGTATAGCCTTCATTCCGGGATAAAGAAAAAGAATTTCAAAAACCGAACGTGCCGCAGGATCGTGTTTTTTAACACATTCAATATCTTCCTTCAACTGTTCAAACATATTTCTCTCCTCCTTTACATAAAAAATCCCCCGTTGCCCACAAGCAACGGAGGCGAAATTTCGCGGTTCCACTCCGATTTATAACTCAACTCCGTCAATGACGAAAAGGCTGTTAACGGTGCCTGCCGCAGAACGATACTGTTATTTCCCGTTCCGTGCTGACGGGTGCATTTCTCCGCACTTACATAAGACATTTCACAGCAAAACAATGTCCTCTCTTTTATGCAGTCAGCGGTTACTTCTCCCGATAAACGCATTTAAATTATCATTACTATAATATATTACCACACTTTTTCAAAAATTACACTACTTATTTTGAAAAATCTATTATTTCTTTACTTTTTATTATATAAATTATCCCGGATACAACAGCCATAACCGCAGTTATCCAAAACAACACATTTGAAACAGCGGAAAAAATATTATCATCAATTATTTTTTTATAAATATTTATTTCGGAAAAAAGCAAAATTCCGGAAGAAAAAACCATCTGCATAGCCGTTTTTATTTTCCCGAAAATATTAGCCGGAATAACTTTATTTTGCAAGGATGATGCCATACGTAATCCCGTTACGGCAAATTCCCTTGTTAATATTACCATGATAACCCACACACTGCATAAACCGAATTTTAAAAATCCCAGCAATGCGGCTGTGGTCAACATTTTATCTGCAATGGGGTCCATTATTTTTCCGATTTCCGTTATCTGATTATTTTTCCTCGCAAGTCTTCCGTCAATAAAATCCGTAATACTTGCTGTCAAAAAAACAAGAAATGCCAAAAGAAAATGATGAGGTATTCTTTCATATAACAAAAACACAAGAAAAATCGGTGTTATTACAATTCTGAAAACTGTTAATTTATTCGGTGTATTCATTTATTCCTTTTCTCTGCCGATAAGGTCATAATCTTTATTATCAATGATAAGAACATTGACAAATTCTCCCTCCTCATATCCGTTTTCGGAGGTGAAATAAATCACGGGATCAATATCAGGTGCATCCATATATGAACGTCCGTAATAACAGTCAGAGTATCCGTCATAGCCTTCCACCATAACTTCCAACTCTCTGCCCAGCATCATATCGGCTTTTTCCTCTGTAATGCGGTATTGCTCATCCATAATATTTTCACCGCGGTTTATTTTTGTTTGTTCATCCACCTGATTTTCAAAATCATAAGCAGGAGTACCCTCCTGGGGTGAATATGTAAAACAACCCATACGGTCAAATTTCATGTCTTTTACAAAATTCGCAAGAGTAATAAATTCTTCCTCTCCCTCACCGGGAAAGCCTGTGATGAATGTTGTTCTTATCACAACATCCGGCATATATTTTCGTATTTTCTCTATCAGGCAACGAAGGGATTTATCATCGCCGGAACGGTTCATGGCTTTTAATATTTTACCGTCTGCATGTTGTAAAGGCAGGTCAATATAATTTACAATTTTCTCCTGTCTTGCCATGGTTTCCAATAGTTCATCCGTAATTCTGTCGGGATAACAGTATAAAAGTCTTATCCATTTTAAATTTTCAATCTCACAAAGTTTATTAAGCAGTTCGCTCAATTTAAGTTCATTATATAAATCCTCGCCGTACCTTGTTGTATCCTGTGCAATTACAATAAGTTCTTTCACACCGGATTCAACAAGTTTTTCAGCCTCCTCAATTATTTTCTCCATAGGACGGCTGCGAAATTCACCTCTGATATTCGGTATTGCACAATAGGTACAACGGTTTGAGCAACCGTCTGCAATTCTCAAATATGCCCAATGTTGGGGAGAAAGAAGATTTCTCGGTAAATCCATAGGCAAATCATTTTTCGGCGGATATGTTGAAATTTTATTGCCTTTAATAACTTTACGGCAAATTTCTGCGATAGATGCGTTTGCTCCTATTCCCACAACGGCATCCACTTCGGGAATTTCCCTCAATATATCATCACGGTGAAGTTCCGCAAGACAACCCGTAACAACAACAGCACCCACATTGCCGTCCTTTTTCATTTCAACAACATTTAAAATATTTTCTATTGCCTCTTTTTTGGCATCATCAATAAATCCGCAAGTATTGATAATCACAACGTCAACATTATCATAATCATCAACAATTAGAAATCCGTCATCCTCAAGAGATGCCAATATCATTTCCGCATCCACTTGATTTTTCGGACAACCCAGTGAAATTAAACCTGCGGTAAGACTGCTCATATCATCAATTCCTTATCACTAAAAATCATAATTATCTTCTTCAAATTCACCGATGGCATTACGGATATCGCTATATGAATATCCCAATCTCTGTAAAGCGGCAACAACTCTGCGTCTGCCCTTTTCATCGGAAAGCTGACCTGAATATTTTTTATTTATCAAATCAATTATACTTTCTTTTGCATCAATGTCAAGGGATGAAATCACATTTTCAATAATATCTCCGCTTATCCCTTTAAGACGTAATTCCTGCTTAATTCTTGATACGCCGTATTTTTTTCTGTTAAGCAGTTCATCGGCATAAATTTCCGCATATCTTTCATCGTCAATAAGACCGAGTTCAACCGTCCTATTGACGGCAAACTCGGCTGCATCTTCTGAATATTTGCGTTTTAATTTTCTTTTAAGTTCACATTGTGACTGTATTCTCATGGAAATCAAATCAAGGGCTGAATTAAAAGCACGTCTTGATTCAATTTCCTCCTTCAGCAAATCCACGTCTTCCGAGTCAATATCTTTAATGTCAAACCACTTGCTTGTGTACCAGTATTCACTGTCCACCGTCAACGCATATTCGCCGTCAAGAGAAATATGGATTTTATTCCCTTTTCCCCTTTTTGCTTCAAGTTTCATCAATCGTCATCCTCAACGGCAATATCAAGTTTCGCTTTTGCGGAGGCTTTCGTTGTCTTGCGAGGTTCCGGATCGGCAGAGGATTTAGCGGATGAAAAATCGGCTTCATCATCATTATCCTTTGATAACGCCTTGATTTTCTCCTCAACCTCCTTCATAATTCCGGGATTTTGAGAAAGATATTCCTTTGTATTATCACGTCCCTGACCGAGTTTTTCGCCTTCATAAGAGAACCATGCACCGCTTTTGTTTATAATATTAAGTTTAACGGCATAATCAAGAATTTCACCGATTTTAGAAATTCCTTTACCGTACATAATATCAAATTCCGCATCCTTAAAGGGAGGTGCAACCTTATTTTTTACGATTTTAGCCCTGGTCCTTGTACCGATAATATCACTGCCGGATTTAAGTTGTTCAACTTTTCTGACATCAATACGAATGGATGCATAGAATTTTAAAGCACGTCCGCCGGTGGTTACCTCCGGATTGCCGTAAACCACGCCGACTTTTTCACGAAGCTGATTGATAAAAATAATAACTGTATTTGATTTTGCAACGGCAGGTGCAAGTTTTCTCAACGCCTGAGACATAAGTCTTGCATGAAGACCTACATGAGAATCTCCCATATCACCGTCAATTTCCGCACGAGGTACGAGAGCCGCAACGGAGTCAATAACCACAACGTCAACCGCTCCGGAACGTACAAGTGCCTCTGTAATTTCGAGAGCCTGTTCACCGTTATCCGGCTGGGAAACAAGCAAAGAATCAACGTCAACACCTAAATTCCTTGCATAAACAGGATCAAGAGCGTGTTCCGCATCCACGAAAGCCGCTTCACCGCCTGCCTTCTGAGCTTCTGCCACAACATGAAGAGCAAGGGTGGTTTTACCGGAAGATTCGGGACCGTAAATTTCAATTATTCTTCCCTTTGGCAATCCGCCGATTCCCGTAGCCATATCAAGTCCGAAGGATCCGGTTGAAATAGCCTCGATATTAAGACTTGAATTCTGACCGAGTCGCATTATTGCGCCTTTACCGTACTGCTTTTCGATTTGAAGAATTGCCGTTTCAAGAGCTTTTTCTTTATCTGCCATTGATATTACCTCCGATAAATAGTGTACAAATGTTCGATGAGATAATTATATAATATTTTAAAACAAAAATCAACATATTTTATAAAATTTCTCATAATTTTAACATTAAAATTTAAATTTTATTATTCCGTCCTCCGGTATAACGGAAAACTCTTCATTTTCTTTAACAAATACACCTTTATCGAGTCTCGCAAAACTATTATGTCCCATAAAATTTATTTCAAGCTCTTTTTCATTCAAAATTATATACTCTGTTTTTTCATATTTATTATATTTAAAACACAAACGCCACGAAGGTGTTTTTATTTTTATTTCCAGACTGTTTTCACTCATTACCGCCGAAAAATCTTCACCGATGTTCAACAAAGCGGTATTATTATTTGCTTTTGAAACATACTCACCGTCAAAAACAATTTCCTCATCTTTAACATAAAAATATCCGCCTGCCGTCTTTTCTTTACTGCTGAAACGGAAGCCGTCAATCAACGGAACATTACTGAAAAAGCATTCATTATTTTTCGTAGATTTTTCAAGATATTTTTCTTTAAAATCATTATCAAAAATATGTATATCTCTGATTTTGATTTTTCCGTTATCATACAATAAATTAACACGGTAAAATTTACTCATATACCAAAGAGTTTTATAATCGGTAGGAAGACAATCGCTGTCAATGCACAAAGAAGTTGCGGGTGTGCTTTCAAATTTTTCAATAAATCTTTCTCCCGTTTCAGCCAACGTGAGAAGTTCCGTTTCACCGTTTCTGACCATTTCATCAAGAAGTTCAAACTGCATTTTCAATCCCTTTTCGATGCTGTGCCATCCGAAGGAATTTTCCTGACCGAATTGAGCATACGACATTGCAAGACATTTATCATTAAACATTTCTTTTAAAAACCATTTTACCCAATCTTTATCCGCACCGGAATTACCGTAAACAGGTTCCAAAGACATTACACTTTGTCCCTTATTCAATTCCCCTAAACCCAAATCATATTGATGAATGGGATCGGAACCCAACATTCTGAAAACGGGAACATTTATCTGATTTTCTTTTTTATTTGCAGGACAAAGCATATTTGTTTTTGACGGATAATATGCTCCGTTATAATATCCTCCCCAAATGGTATATCCGTCCGTTCCGTACTGATCTTTGCAGTTACAGGAAGCAACCACAGAATATTTTTCTTTCATATAATTAAGAGAAAAAGCATCAATATGCCATGAACCCACCGATTTCGGATAAAATCCGAAGGTTGACTTGAAAATTTCAAAAGCCATATCAATAAGCTTAATTCTTTCTTCCGGCTTATACCCTATCAAAAAGCCTACATCATTTCTCCAGTCCCAGCTGTAACGGCCCCGCCATTCCATTCCGCAATCCTCCACGAGAGGTTTAACGATTTCAAGCCATAAACCTATTTCAGCGTTTTCTCCGTACTGTTTGATAATATCAATATATTCTTCATTTATCAACGCATCATACTGTAATAAAACAGTTGATTTGAAATTATATTTATTACAAAGTTTCAATTCCTCTGCCAAAGTTACCGGTAAATAATCATCATTTTCAACTCTCGGTTCCACCGCACGAACAAAATTTATTATGTTTGCAATTTTCATCAATACATCGCCGCCTTTCAATTATATTATAACATATCATAATAATTTTTAAAATATTTTTTAATGAATTATGTTGAAAAGATTAATAAAATATGTTAAAATTTCTGTGTGTTATTTAAAAAACACAAAAATTTTCAAGGGTGGATTTATACATGAAAAAGATAATTGCATTGATTTCCGCAGCCGCATTACTGTTATCATTAGCAGCCTGCGACGGACAAACGGAAAAAGAAAAGACAACTGTCGCTGAACAAACCACAGTCGAATCCGTAAATGCCGAAACAACAAAAGCAGATGGTGAAACCACTACGGAAGAACCTTCGGTTACCGAACCGACTGTTGAAAACGAGGAAACAACCGCCGAAAAAACTACGGCAGTCAAAAAAACCACTGCCAAGAAAACTACTGCAAAAAAGACAACCACTAAGAAAAAAGCTACAACCGTTAAGAAAACTACCACTAAGAAAAAAACTACAACAGCCAAAAAGCCCACCACTAAAAAAACGGAAAAAGCACCGTCAACAACAGCTGAAATTGTTTCTTTCTTCAACAGTGCAACAAAACTTGTTGCCACTAAGAAACCGGGATTCAGCAAAACATCCACAGTTACATTAACAAAAATGGAACCTGCTGTTCTTGCTAAAATCAGCGTTGTAAAAAATGTTGTTGAAGATTTTGTAGGCGTAGGAACAAAGAACGAAACCGCAAAAAAAGGAAGCGACAACTCAAAACTTTTCCGTGCTTCAACCCTCAGTGCAAGCGATGTTTCAAAAGCAACATGTACTTCAAGCGGTAATAATTATATCATTACTTTAACAGTTAAAGGCGGAACAAATCCCGAAAAAGGTTCAAGTCCCATCGGAAGACTCACCAATGACTATAAGAGCAGAAGTGAAATTAAAAAAGGCCTTGCGGAAGGAATTGCCTCTGATAAAAACTTTAAATCCTGCGGAGATGTAAAGGAAACAATGAATTCCGCCACCGCAAAAATTACTGTTAATAAAACAACAAAACAAATTTCAAGTTATTCAATCACTTATACATACAATGCTGTTATAAAAGATGTTAAATATACTATTGTAACGGCTACGGCAGATGTTGATGCAAAGGGTTCAATCAATTTCTCATCATTTGTTTGGTAATTTTAATTGACAAATCAACGCTAATGTAGTAAATTTATTATATGGAAATATACTCAAAAACTTTTAGGAGGATATTATTTATGAAAAAATTGATAGCATTGATTTCCGCCGCTGCACTTATTTTATCTTTGTCAGCATGCGGAAACAAAACACCTGAAGAAGAAACAACCGTTTCTTCAGATCAGACAACCGTTCAGTCAGCAGATGCTCCCACAGCGGAAGATGAAAAAACAGAATCCACTGCTGAAGGCAAAGAAACATCGGCTCCCGACGAAGAAAACGAGGAAGTTTCTGAAACCGAAACGAACGCAAAAGGCGAAATTGTCCACATGGTTTCAACACCTTCATACTATCCGGAAAACAAACCGGAAAAAGTAACAAAAGCGACTACTATTGCTACCGAAAAAATAAAAGATCCCTCCGGTTGGTCAACAGCAGAAGTCCTTTCTTATTATAAGACTGCAACGGAAAAAGTTGTTTCCGCAAAACCGGGATATAAAAAGACAAGGGAATCAAAGCTTAACAACTACGATGCAGGTGTTGCTTTAAATGCCTTCAAGAGTCTTGTTTTCAAATTCTTAGGCGTAGGTGCCGAAAACAGATATGAAGAAACAGTTGTAAAAGGTTCGCTTTCAGCTTCAAAATTCCAGTCATTTAATGTCAGCAAACTTACAGCCGCAGACGTTAAAAGTGCAAAATGCGTTAAATCCGGTTCCGATTATATCGTAACAATTAACATAAATGACGGTTCAAGCTCCATTTCCGGAGGAAGCAACAGCAAAAACAATTCTCCTCTTGATAAGTCCGTTATCAATATCGGAACATCCGACAGAGCCGAGTTTGACCACAAAACAGCACAGGTCGTTTATGACGCAATTCAGGGCGTTGCTTCCGGTGCGGTTATTAACGAAAAAACAAACAATATTGTCCTTACGGCAACAATCAACGCTTCCACGGGAAACATTAAAAAACTTATAGTTTCTTACAGAGCTGTTGCAAATCTTTCAAAAATCGTAGGTTCAAAAGCAACCTTGGATGCCACCACAACCGTAACATATTCTAACTTCGGTTGGTAATAGATTTACGGGAATAAAATTTTATAAATAAAACAGAAAGCCGGGAATCACAGATAATTGTGATTCCCGGTAATTTTTCTGAAAGCGGAAAAATGCATACAACTTTTTGCCTCTTCACAAATTGGTGTAAAGGTTTTTATTATATATTAAACCACTTTAAAAATTATAAACTGTTTATAGTTTTAAGAATTCGGTAAAATATTTCCTCTTTTTAAATATTATATAACAATTTGTTATACGTGTCAATATAAAATTTGTTTTATTTTATAATTTTTTTGGAGGGGAAGAAATGTACAGACGAATTAGAGAATTAAGAGAAGATCATGATCTATACCAAAAGAATGTTGCAGAATATCTTAAATGCACACAAGTTTGCTATTCTTATTATGAAAGCGGTAGAAGAGATATTCCGACTGATGTGCTGATAAAACTTGCAAAACTTTATGATACCAGCATTGATTATATTTTAAATCAAACAGATGAAATCAAGTGTTATCCTAAATCAACATAAATAATCTTTCAAAATCAAAAAAATCGCCCATACAGTTTCCTGTAGGGCGATAATTTTTTAACTAATCTTATTAGTCTTTATTAACCAACTCTATGATACACATTTCTGCTGCGTCGCCGCGGCGAGGGCCGGTCTTTATTATACGGCAATAGCCGCCGTTTACATCCTTATACTTGGGAGCAATCTCGTCAAAGAGTTTTTTGCAAACGTCTTCTTTTGTGATATATCCCAGTACCTGACGTTTTGAAGCAAGAGAAGTATCTTTTGCAATGGTAATCATTTTCTCTGCCATTGAGCGAACTTCTTTAGCTCTTGTTACGGTGGTTTCTATTCTGCCGTTTTCAATAAGATATGTTACCATTGCTCTGAGCATTGCCTTACGATGATCGCTTGCTCTGCCGAGTTTTCTGGCACCTGGCATTTAAAATCACTCCTTTATTCTTCTTCCACACGAAGTTTTAAACCAAGTGAGGCCAATTTTTCTATAACCTCATCAAGAGATTTTCTTCCGAGGTTTCTAACCTTCATCATATCATCCTCGGACATGTTAATCAAATCTCCTACTGTATTTATTCCGGCTCTCTTCAAACAATTAAAGGAGCGGACGGACAGGTCAAGTTCCTCAATGGTCATCTCTAAGATTTTCTCTTTGCCATCATCATCTTTAACGACCATAACCTCTGTATCGTATGCTTCATCTGAAAGCTCACCGAAGAGGTTGAGGTGATCGTTGAGGATCTTGGCTGCGAGAGAAACGGCTTCCTTCGCTGTAAGCGTACCGTTTGTCCACACTTCAAGCGTAAGCTTGTCGAAGTCAGTTATCTGACCTACACGTGTGTTCTCAACTGTATAATTCACCTTGATTACGGGAGTATAGATTGAATCTATAGCGATTACGCCGATTGCAGGTTGCATAATATTTTTATTACGCTCTGCGGAAACATATCCACGTCCCTTATCACAAGTTAATTCCATATACACATGAGCATTTTTATCCAACGATGCGATATGATGATCGGGGTTGATTATCTCAACCTCACTGTCAGTCTTAATATCTCCGGCAGTTATTTCGCCTTCACCGTCGGCCTCAATGTACATTACCTTCGGACCGTCACCATGGAATTTAAGAATAACTTCTTTAAGATTAAGAACGATTTCCGTTACGTCTTCCTTGACACCTTCGATCGTTGAAAACTCATGAAGAACGTTATCTATTTTTACGGAAGTAATTGCATAACCGGGAAGAGATGAAAGTAATACTCTTCTCATTGAGTTACCGAGAGTTAATCCGTAACCTCTCTCAAGCGGTTCTAAAACAAATTTTCCGTAAGTACCGTCGGCCTCGTGTGCAAGTGTCTCAATTTTCGGTTTCTCTATTCCTATCATTAGTGAAAACCTCCTTCGTTATTTGTTTTGGTACTCCTCAGTTTATGCAGCATTAGAATTATATGCTGCAAAACCCCATATCCTGTCAACTTGTAACAGATTATTTAGAGTAGAACTCAACGATAAGATGTTCTTCAACGGGAGCTGCGATCTGATCACGCTCCGGAAGTGCTACAATCTTAGCTTCAGCAGCATCTCTGTTAAGATCAAGCCACTGCGGAACAGGACGGGAAGCATTAGCTTCGAGAACAGATTTAATCTTTTCGCTGTCCTTGCTCTTATCTTTAATTGCAACAACGTCACCTGCTTTAAGCAAATATGACGGAATATCTACCTTGTTTCCGTTAACTTTATAATGTCCATGAATTACAAGTTGTCTTGCTTCTGCTCTTGAATTTGCCCAACCGAGAAGATAAACTACGTTATCCAATCTGCTTTCGCAAATTCTGAGAAGGTTTTCACCTGTAACACCCTGGCGGCGTTCTGCCATCAGGAAATATTTATGGAACTGACTTTCGTTAACGCCGTAATAACGTCTGGCCTGCTGCTTTGCACGAAGCTGTAAGCCGTACTCGGAAGTCTTTTTGCGGCTCTGTCCATGCTGTCCGGGAGCGTATGAACGACGCTCAATGGAACATTTGCCTGTATAGCATCTGTCACCCTTGAGGAAAAGTTTCTTGCCCTCACGACGGCATAATTTACAAACCGCACCGGTATATCTTGCCATAAAATTACACCTCCAAAATTTAGGTTATACGCGTCTTCTCTTGGGAGGACGGCAGCCGTTATGCGGAATCGGTGTTACATCTTTAATCATTGTAACATCAAGACCGGCTGTTTGCAATGCTCTGATTGCAGCTTCACGGCCCTGTCCGGGACCCTTTACGTATACCTCAACTGTTTTCATTCCATGATCTATTGCAGCTTTTGCAGCTGTTTCCGCTGCTGTCTGTGCAGCAAACGGTGTAGATTTTCTGGAACCTCTAAAGCCCATTTCACCGGCACTTGCCCATGATACTGCATTTCCCTGAGTATCTGTTATGGTAACAATCGTGTTGTTAAAAGTGGATTGAATATGGGCAGCACCACGCTCGATGTTCTTACGTTCACGGCGTCTACGTGTGCCAACGGCCTTTTTAGTTGTACCTTTAGTTGCCATTGTATTCCCTCCCAGCTTATTTCTTCTTGTTTGCTATTGTCTTTTTCGGACCTTTACGTGTACGTGCATTCGTCTTTGAACGCTGTCCTCTCACCGGAAGACCTTTACGATGACGAACACCACGATAGCAACCGATTTCAATAAGCCTTTTGATATCAAATGCTGTTTCTCTTCTGAGATCACCTTCAACCTTAACATTATGGTCGATGTACTCACGAAGTTTTGAAACATCTTCTTCACTTAAATCCTTAACTCTTGTGTCAGGATTTATGCCTGTTGCTGCGATAATTTCGCTTGCGGTTTTTTGACCTATTCCGAAAATATATGTGAGAGCAATTTCAACTCTCTTTTCTCTCGGTAAGTCTACACCTGAAATACGCGCCATTTGTCAGTTGCACCTCCATTAACTGGTTACGTCAGATTAACCCTGACGCTGCTTGTGCTTGGGATTTTCACAGATAACCATTACTTTTCCCTTGCGTTTAATAATCTTGCACTTCTCGCAAATTTTCTTTACAGAAGGTCTGACTTTCATAATAGAATTCCTCCTAAAATTACTTGCATGATACGGCTTTTGCCGTAACTCTTATTATTTTGATCGCCATGTAATACGCCCACGGGTGAGGTCGTATGGCGACATTTCAACCGTCACTTTATCTCCCGGAAGAATGCGGATATAATTCATACGCAATTTTCCCGATATGTGAGCTAAAATCTTAACACCGTTCTCCAATTCAACATTAAATGTTGTATTCGGAAGGGCTTCAAGAACTGTACCCTCAACTTCGATCATATCCTGCTTGGACATGTAAAAACCTCCTGAATGTTTACATCGCCTCGGCATATTTACCGAGAGCTTTTTTTAATTTCCTGTTGGTTGAAATTTCTTCCGATTCAAGAATAAACTCTGTTGATAATATATGCTTCGGATTTTTTCGTTTCGGTCTTTCAACCGGACGTTCCTTCCCGTCGCAAATATAAACATATTTTTCTTCAATCTTCACAACCGCAAAAATTCCATCCGAATCGTGTCCGGCCTTTGAAATAACCACACTGCCTATTTTCACATCAGCCAAACCGATACCTCCCTACAATGTTGTAAGAATTACCGGCCCATTAGATGTTATCGCAACAGTATGTTCAAAGTGAGCCGAAAGTTTTCCGTCTGCCGTTTTTACTGTCCAACCGTCCGGCATGGTTTTAACCTCTTTGACACCCTGATTTATCATAGGCTCTATCGCCAAGGTCATTCCGGGCAGCAGACGCACACCTCTTCCCGGTGTGCCGAAATTCGGTACGCTCGGATCTTCATGGAGTTTTGTACCCACGCCGTGTCCGACAAATTCTCGGACAACGCTGAACCCTCTTGACTCGCAGTAATGTTGTATCGCATAACCGATATCGCCGAGCCTGCCGCCTGCGACAGCCATTTTGATGCCCTCGTAAAGGCTTTCTCTTGTGGTGTCGCTCAGCCGCTGCGCCTCAGGACTTATTTTGCCTGCGGCGAAAGTTGCGGCATTATCGCCGTTATATCCGTCAAGCTTTGCTCCCAGGTCAATGCTGACAAGGTCGCCTTCTTCAATTACACGAGTTTTTGAAGGGATTCCATGAATAACCTCATTATTTATGGAAATGCACGCAGTAGCAGGAAACCCGTACAGATTAAGAAAATTAGGTTCGGCACCTTGTTTCTTAATATAGTCATACGCAATCTTATCAATCTCAGCGGTTGTAACACCGGGCTGAACTGCTTCGCCTGCTACCTTTAATGCTCCAGCCGAAATCCTGCATGCCTCACGCATGAGAGCAAGCTCCCGATTGGTTTTTAGCACTATCATGCTTATTCCTCCAAAGCTTTAAGGGTGAGAGCTGTTGTATCTGCAACATCCTCCTGCCCCTCTACTATGCTGAGTTTTCCCGATTTTGCATAGTAGTCCTTCAACGGTTCCGTTTGTGAATGATAGACATTAAGTCTGTCAAGCACAGTTTCCGGCTCATCATCCTTACGGGTAACAAGCTCGCCGCCGCACACATCGCAAACGCCGTCCTTACTCGGCTTTTTATACTCCATATGATATGAAGCGCCGCATTCTTTACAAACACGTCTGCCGGAAAGTCTCGCAACGATTTTTTCATCGGGAACTTCGATATCAATGACCTTGTCAATAACAATGCCCATTTTATCGAGAGCCTCCGCCTGAGGAATTGTACGGGGGAAACCGTCAAGAATAAATCCGTTTTTACAATCATCCATAACAAGTCTGTCTTTAATGATTCCGATTACCACTTCATCCGGAACAAGGTTGCCGGAATCAATGAATGATTTAGCTTTTAATCCCATTTCCGTGCCGTTTTTCAACGCTTCACGGATAATGTTTCCGGTGGATATTGCAGGTATGGAAAGTTTATTACAGATTACCTCTGCCTGTGTTCCCTTACCTGCACCCGGAGCACCAAGAAGAATTAATTTCATAATAAATTCTCCTCAATTATCAATCAAGGAAGCCCTTGTAATGTCTCATCATCATCTGGGACTCAAGCTGTTTAACAGTTTCAAGAGCAACACCAACCATAATGATTATTGACGTACCGCCAAGAGAAATGCTCATTCCGTTTTCAAGCACTGCACCGCAAATCTGTGAATAGATAATCGGGAACAATGCGATAACGCTGAGAAGCAAAGCTCCTAAAAGTGTGATTCTTGAAAGAATCTTTCCGATATAATCGGATGTGGGCTTTCCGGGACGAATTCCGGGGATTGCACCGCTGTTCTTTCTGATGTTATTTGCCATCTCGATGGGATTATACTGAATGGTTGCATAGAAATATGCAAAGAAGATAATCAATACGAAATAGAAAATACCGTATGCCCAATGGTCCGAACTGAAAAGATTAAAGAATGTTTCCCATCCCTTACTGGGATTTTTAACAAACAGTTTAATCGTCGGGGGCAAAGAAAGAATTGAGCTTGCGAAAATGATAGGCATAACGCCCGACATATTAACCTTGATCGGAATATGTGTATTCTGGCCGCCGTACATTTTACGTCCGACTACACGTTTGGCGTACTGTACGGGTAATCTACGCTCTGCGTTATCCATCCATACGATATATGCAATCATGAGAAGCATAATTACAACAACAAGGGGAGAAAGAACGTAGTAAGCTCCGCCGTATCTCCAGTAACCTGTTTTTGAACTGAAGAGAGAAGCTGCCATTGTGGGAATTCTTGATACGATACCTGCAAAAAGGATGATTGAAATACCGTTTCCGATACCTCTGTCATTGATTTGCTCACCGAGCCACATGATAAGAGCAGCACCGGCGGTAAAGCACAAGATAATTGTTATCGCCTGGAACACAGCAAAGAATCCTGTGTAGGCTGAACCTGAACTGCTGAGAGAAAGATAATTTCCGTTTCTGAGGAAGAAGTAGTATGCTGTACTCTGAAGAAGAGCAAGAATAACTGTGAGGTAACGTGTCATAGAAGCAATCTTCTTTCTGCCTTCCTCACCTTCCTTTGAAAGTCTTTCCAAAGCAGGGATAGCAACTGTCAAAAGTTGCATAATAATTGAACTGTTAATATATGGGGTGATTGACATTGCAAAAAGTGTACCGTAATTGAATGCCTCACCTGTCATAATTGTCAAGTACTGAATAAATGTACCGGCATATTCCGTAGAATTGGCAAGCCCGTCAGCAAGATCCACAAAGGGAACGGGAATAACGGAACCTATTCTGAAAACCAAAACTATAAGTGCGGTAAATATCATCTTCTTACGAAGTTCGGGGATTTTCCACGCATTGACTAAAGTTTTGATCATGTTAAATCACCTCTGCCTTTCCGCCCGCAGCCTCAATTTTTGATTTTGCGGTTTCAGAATACGCATTAACTTTAACTGTCAATTTTTTGCTGATTTCGCCGTTACCGAGAACCTTTACACCGTCAAGAGCCTTTTTAACAAGACCTTTTTCGATCAAAGCTTCTACTGTAACTTCGTCACCGTTATTGAAGCACTTATCAAGAGCTGCCAAATTAACAATAGCCCATTCTTTACGGAAGATATTGTTAAATCCTCTCTTGGGAAGTCTTCTCTGTAATGGCATCTGTCCGCCTTCAAAGCCCGGACGCATACCTCTACCGGCACGTGCTTTTTGACCTTTATGTCCTTTACCTGCAGTTTTGCCCTGTCCTGAAGAAGTACCTCTACCGATACGTTTACGTTCCTTCGTTGAACCGGCTGCAGGAGAAAGTTCGTGCAATTTCATTTGTTCGCACCTCCTTGCTTATGCTTCAGTAACCTCGATAAGGTGGTGAATTTTATTTACCTTACCTTGAGTCTGGGGATTACTCGGTTGCACCGAAATGTCCCCGATTTTATGAAGACCAAGTGCATGAGCGGTGGCAATCTGGTCTTTTTTGCTTCCGATTAAGCTTTTAACGAGCTTTACCTGAATATTAGCCATTTAGTCCACCCTCCTTAACCTAAAATTTCCTTTGTTGACTTTCCTCTGATTGCTGCAACCTCATCAACGCAGCGAAGTTTGGAAAGACCGTCAATTGTTGCTCTGACAACATTGCACGGATTATTTGAACGAAGAGCCTTGGAACGAATGTCCTTAATACCTACTGTTTCAACAACAGCACGTACGGGACCGCCTGCGATAACTCCTGTACCGGGTGCGGCAGGTTTCATAAGAACTACACCTGCTCCGAATTTGCCAATTACCTCATGAGGAATTGTTGTTCCCTTGAGAGAAACATGAATCAAATTCTTTTTGGCATCTTCAATACCCTTACGGATTGCATCCGGAACTTCGCCGGACTTACCGAGACCGAAGCCAACAGTACCGTTTCCGTCTCCTACAACTACGAGAGCTGCAAACTTGAAAATTCTACCACCTTTAACGGTTTTAGATACACGGTTGATGACTACTACTCTTTCCTGAAGCTCATTTGTAGCCGTTGTGTCAATATTAGCCAAAAGTAATTCCTCCTTTTTTAGAACTTGAGGCCACCCTCACGGGCGCCTTCGGCCAGCTCTTGCACACGGCCGTGATAGATATAACCGCCACGGTCAAATACTACATCGGTAATATTCTTTGCTGTGGCTCTTTCAGCAAGCAATTTGCCTACTTTATGTGCTGCGGATTTGTTTCCGCCGTATTCCTCAAAATCCTTTTCAACAGTCGATGCCGAAACAAGAGTAACACCGTTTACGTCGTCGATTAACTGTGCGTAAATATGCTGAAGGGAACGGAATACATTAAGGCGAGGACATTCAGCAGTGCCACTGATTTTTCCACGTACACGTGCATGACGTCTGCTTCTGGTCTTGTTACTGTCCTGTCTGCTAACCATTTATATTCACTCCTTAATTCTGTATTATTTACCGCCCTTTGCGGCCTTACCTTCTTTGCGGCGAACAAATTCGTCAACATATTTGATGCCCTTACCTTTATACGGTTCAGGGGGACGTACCTCACGAACTTCAGCTGCAAACTGGCCAACCTTCTGTTTGTCGGGACCTGAAATGATAATTTTGTTGGGATCGGGAACTTCAATAGTAATTCCGTCAATCTCAGGAATATTAACAAGGTGAGAATAACCAACGTTAAGAACAAGCTCCTTACCCTGCTTCTGAGCACGGTAACCAACGCCGTTTACTTCAAGCTGCTTTGAAAAGCCCTTGCTTACACCCTCGATCATATTTGCAACAAGAGTACGGGTAAGACCGTGAAGTGATTTGTTCAAACTCTCATCGTTGGGACGGGTAACATTGATTACAGCACCCTCTTTAGTAACTGTGATATTCTTATGCACTGTTCTGGTAAGTGTTCCTTTGGGACCTTTAACGGTTACAGTGCTGCCATCGATGGTTACATCAACGCCTGCCGGAATATCAATCGGCATTTTGCCTATACGTGACATTCTACTGCACCTCCATTACCAGATAAACGCAAGAACTTCGCCGCCGACATTTGCCTTACGTGCGTCCTTGTCAGTCATAACGCCCTTTGATGTTGAAACGATTGCAATACCAAGGCCTTTCATAACCTTCGGCATATCCTCGCAATTTGAATAAATGCGCAATCCGGGCTTAGATACTCTGCGCAAACCGGTGATGACCTGAGATTTATTCTGGCCATACTTGAGAACGATCTCGATCATTCCCTGTTTACCGTCATGTTCAACTGTATGACTCTTTATATAACCCTCATCAACAAGAATCTGAGCAATTGCCTACTTCATGTTGGATGCGGGAATCTTCACCGAATCATGCTTTGCTGAATTAGCATTACGAATTCTCGTAAGCATATCGGCGATAGAATCAGTAATTTGCATACCGTCAACCTCCTTTGTAACAACTGCTCAATTACCAACTTGCCTTCTTAACTCCGGGGATCTTGCCCTCATGAGCAAGCTCTCTGAAGCAGATACGGCATACTCCGTACTTACGAAGGTATGCATGTGGTCTACCGCAGATTTTACATCTGTTGTACTGTCTTGTTGAGAATTTAGCAGCTCTCTGCTGCTTAACTTTCATTGATTTCTTGGCCACAGTGAATCCTCCTTACTTTGCGAACGGAGCGCCCATAAGTGTAAGCAATTCACGGGCTTCTTCGTCTGTAGTTGCGGTTGTGACAAAACAAATATCCAAGCCACGAACCTTATCAATTTTATAGTAGTCGATTTCAGGGAAAAACAACTGCTCTTTAACACCCAT
>JAZUKF010000116.1:0-2664 GCA_045643165.1 Acutalibacteraceae bacterium
TCCGCCCGTAGCACAGCAGGATAGTGCAGCAGATTCCGATTCTGAAGGTCGGGGGTTCAAATCCTCTCGGGCGGGCCAAAGCGAAAACCTATCACGTAAGTGGTAGGTTTTTGCTTTGTATTATTCACTATTCATTATTCATTATTCATTCTATTCCCCGTGATAGGTTTTCTAAATGAATAATGAATACTTAAAACTTAATAATGAATAATTGAAGTTGTACAGTAAATCAGTTCAAACATGAATAAAAAATATCACTTTATTTATTTGAAATTTACATAATAATATGATATATTTAATCTATACTATTTCTCACAAGAAGGTAAATAAAATGGATAATCGTTTTGAAATTTTTTATGTCCGTCATGCTTTGACGCAAGAGGGCAACTTTGCAGACAGGGATAAATGTGATATTGACCTTGATGAAACAGGTGAAAAGCAAATTGAATTATTGTCCGAAAGATTAAAGGGCAGAGAATTTACCGCTGTTTTTTCTTCACCTCTCGTAAGAGCCGTCAAAACCGCTTCTGCGGTTTGCAAAAAACTTTCAAATTCTCCCGTAATTGAAATTCTGCCTCAACTTTGCGAAAACGGCACAACGGAAAACTATTTCGGGCAGGATGAAAATTATCTTAAAAGATATTATGAAAAAATAATAATCAATAATGATTTACCTTTATACTTCAAGACGGAAACGGAAGAACAGAATAACGAAAGAGCAAAAACGGTAATAGATTATTTTAAAAATCGGTTTACATACGGTGATAAAATAATCGTCTTTGCTCACGGCTCATTCGGAACAAATTTTCTTTCAAATGCCGTGGGAATAAAGGACAGAGATTTTATATTTTCTCTTAACAATACAAGCATTTCAAAAATAAAATACACTCCCGACGGAATGAAAAGAATATCATTCGCCAACGATTTTTCTCATCTTCGTCCGCTGATGCCGGATTATGAATTTGATGTGTAAATATCATTCTTTATATTTCTTGACAAAAATGAAAATATATTTTACAATAATAAAAAACTCAGAAAAGAGGTAAAATTTATGGCTGTTATATTCAAAAAAATAGTTTCTCTTATTCTTATCGCACTTTTCTCGTTTGCAGGAGTTCAGCAATCCGTAATCGGATACACACACGGTACTCCCGTTGTGGCAACACGTCATGATTATTGCTTTGACAATGATAAAATCCTTATCGGTGCATATTACGGAGATACTCCTTATGTTAAACTTGCATCCGAAGCAGGTCTTGATTTCTTCATCTCCAACGGAGATGCAGATTTCCTTGCGGAATGTGAAAAGTACAATATCGGTGTTATCATAGCCGGTTATAATTTACCGACTGCATACGGTAATATGCCGGATTCCACCACAAATGCATGGGAAAATATGAATCCTGCAAATTACAAAAACAGTCCCGCAATCTGGGGCGATGACATGATTGACGAACCCGGTGCAAACAGTTTTAAAAACATTTCAAAAAGTGTAAATTCATATTACAAAAATCATCCTGACAAACTTCCTCTCGTTAACCTTTTCCCCTCCTATGCAAATGATGAACAGCTTAACGAAACTTCCACATTGTCATTCTTCAAAAAAGCATTATTCGGATTTAACGAAAATGCTCTTGAATCCACCGAACTTTATAAGAAGCACGTTTCCGATTATATCAACAATATTGATACGGATTATATGTGCGTTGATATTTATCCCTACCATTCTGATCTTGACAGAAACGGAAACGAAATCAAAAGTACAAAGGATGTATGGATTAAAAACCTTGATATTCTCGCCGAGGCTTGCAGAGAAACAAACAGAGATTTATGGGTAATCACTCAGGCTGCCGGTCTTACGGAAAAAGGTGATAAAGACGGAAGCCCCCGTTATTGCGATGAGGTTTCCGACATTTCTCAACAGGCATACGCCTCTCTCGCTTTCGGAACAAAAGCAATTATTCATGCCGAATTTTCACCCAGAGGCTGGTGGGATCCCGAAACATCACACATGATAGGTGCTGACGGCAAACCTACAAAAACATACTACGCCGTTAAGACTACTAATGAATATATCAAATCATTCAGCAAAGAATTCGGAAAATATGATTACACAAGCACATATATGCTTAATAAGTGCAGGGTTGCCGGCTCAAATATTACAGGCAACTTAAACTGCGAAATCCTTTCCGAAGAAAAATATGTTTCCTCTTGTAACGGACTTCTTGTAGGTACATTCACAGGTGAAAAAGGAAGCAAAGCATATATTATCGCAAATATGGAAGAATTAAATAATTCCGTTACCGCCCATGCACAGTTTACGGTTGAAAAAGGCAAATTTGCAACGGTTTACCAGCAAGGTACAGTTAAAAAATATGCCGGCGGACAGAAAATCAATTTGGAATTTATTCCCGGAGACGGAGCATTCATTACAGTTAAATAAATGATGTCGCCCGATTAAAAAGTCGGGCGATTTTCCTTTTATTTTCAATTATTGAAGTAGCAGATGTTTTCTCCGCCAATAATGAAGAATAATATCATCATTCAATTTCTTTTCTTAAATTATCAATAAGAATATTATCGTTTTCGGGATCGTTAAAAACATTATCAAGCATTGTTTTCACTTTATCCGCCGCATACATAATGCGTGCGGATTTTTCTTTA
>JAZUKF010000117.1:0-1855 GCA_045643165.1 Acutalibacteraceae bacterium
AATATATATTCAATCGGCATTGAACACTGATACTCAAGAAAAGGTTGAACAGGAATTACGTCCGTTTTTAAAACTGAAAAATGATTTTTCAAAGCGTATTATTATAACGAAAACCGCAATGAAACCATGGGTTGATGAATATGGTATTATTCACATGGGCATATACGATTTTCTGTTGAACCGTACACTTTAATCTAATGCATTTGTATGAATATAGCGGTACTCATGTTTTTATTGAGTTACCGCTTTATTTTTTATATAATGTATGGTATAATAATATTCAGCAAGGGGGCGATTTATTTGGAGCATTTTAAACTTCATTCTGCTTATAAACCCACAGGAGACCAACCGCAGGCTATTAAAGAACTTGTTGACGGAATAAACAAAGGGTATAAAGAACAGGTTTTGCTTGGCGTTACCGGTTCGGGTAAAACTTTTACCATGGCGAATATTATCGAAAAAGTAAACCGTCCCACTCTTGTTTTAGCACATAACAAAACCCTTGCCGCACAGCTTTGCTCGGAGTTTAAGGAATTTTTCCCCGAAAATGCGGTTGAATATTTTGTTTCCTACTATGATTATTATCAGCCCGAAGCATACGTGCCGACCACCGACACTTATATCGAAAAGGATTCATCTATAAATGATGAAATTGAAAAATTACGCCACTCCGCCACCGCAGCATTAAGCGAAAGACGGGATGTAATTATCGTTGCAAGTGTATCCTGTATTTACACTCTGGGGGATCCCATTGATTACAGAAATATGGTGATTTCTCTGCGTACCGGCATGGAGAAAAACCGTGATGAACTGATAAATAAACTTGTGGAAATTCAGTATGAACGAAACGATATAAATTTCACGAGAAATAAATTCCGTGTCCGTGGAGATGTTGTTGAAATATATCCCGTTTATTCCAATGATAAAGCCATACGTGTTGAGTTTTTCGGTGATGAAATAGACAGGATAAGCGAGTTTAACGCATTGACGGGTGAAGTGAAAAATGTTATCTCCCACGTTGCGGTATATCCTGCATCACACTATGTTATTTCACGGGACAGGCTCGAAAGTTCCATAAAGGAAATCACGGAAGAAATGCTGGTTACTTATTCTGATTTTGTCGCAGAGGGTAAACTTCTCGAAGCACAGAGAATAAAACAGCGGACAGAATATGACATTGAAATGTTGAGGGAAACGGGATTTTGTAAAGGCATTGAAAATTATTCCCGAATAATGTCCGGAAGACCGGCAGGTTCAACTCCCAATACATTGTTAGACTATTTTCCCGACGATTTTCTGCTGTTTGTGGATGAGTCCCATGTAATGCTTCCGCAGGTCAGGGGAATGTTCGCAGGGGACAGAGCAAGAAAGGAAAATCTTGTAAATTACGGCTTCCGTCTGCCCTCCGCACTTGATAACAGACCGCTCAGGTTTGATGAATTTTATGAGAAAACGGGACAGAAAATTTTTGTCAGTGCCACACCGGGAGAATTTGAACGTCAAAACAGCGAAAATATTGCAGAACAACTGATAAGACCTACCGGGCTTCTCGATCCGGTGATAACCGTAAAACCCACGGACGGTCAGATTGAAGACCTTATTTCCGAAATCAATTTGAGGACGGAAAAAAACGAGCGTGTCCTCGTTACTACACTTACAAAGAAAATGGCGGAGGATTTGACCGAATACTTTGAAAATATGGGTATAAAAGTCAGATATATGCACTATGATGTTGATACCATCGAAAGGATGGAAATAATACGTGATTTACGTCTGGGCGAATTTGATGTTTTAATAGGAATAAACCTTTTGCGTGAAGGACTTGACATTCCGGAAGTATCTCTCGTTGCTATTC
>JAZUKF010000118.1:0-2392 GCA_045643165.1 Acutalibacteraceae bacterium
GTACACGTTCTGATGCGGTAAATCTTTCCGGCGATAAGATTACGGTTAAAAACTGTCTTATCAAAAATGTATCCGGCAATGCGATTTATCTTTCCGGATATGATAATCTTGTTTCCGAATGTGAAATCACAAGAACAGGTAAAGGCGGAATAACCCTTAACGGCGGTGATACAGAAACGCTGAAACCGGGCAATAATAAAGCGGATAATAATTTTATCCACGATTGGTCGGAAATTTATCAGACATATCAGCCTGCCGTTTCATTAGGCGGTGTAGGAAATATCTGTTCACATAACGAAATATATAATTCTCCCCATGAGGCAATAACATACAGCGGAAACAATCATATAATTGAATATAATCTTATTCATGACGTTTGTCTGTTGTCTGATGATGCGGGTGCCATATATTCCGGCAGACATTGGGACTGGTACGGTAACATAATCAGGTATAATGCCATATATGATCTGGGTTCGGATATACATTCTCCCTGCGGAATTTATCTTGACGATGCTTTATCGGGACAAACGGTTTACGGAAATCTTTTGGTAAACGTGCCCAATATTGGGCTTCATTTAGGCGGAGGCCGTGATCTTGATGTACGGAATAATGTCATTATTAACTGTAAGAATTATTCCATAACATATGACCAAAGGGCTATAGACGGAGTTTTCGGCGGATGGTTTAAACACTCATCGAAAGAAAGCGGAGATATGTGGACAGCACTTGAACAATCTCCCTATAAGACGGAAATATGGAAAAAGGCTTTCCCGCAGATGACAAGGTTCAGTAACGATTTTAATAATACGGATGATCCGAATTTTGTTCCCAATCCGGCATACAGTACTGTTTCGGGAAATCTGATAGTAAACCTTACGGGAAGTATCGGTATGATAGACGAATGTCCGAAAAAATACAGTACAATTTCCGATAATGCAATTTACAGAATGACAAAACAGTTTAAGATTTTCAATGATCCGATTAACGGAGATTATTCACTTCGTGAAGACAGTATTGTTTATAATTCTTTGCCTGATTTTGAAACTATTCCAATCGGGCAAATAGGAAGATATTGATTTAGATTTTTTGTGGAGGGATAATTAAATGTATCAAAAGATATGTTCATACATAGTTGCAGTGATTTTATGTTTTCTTTCTCTTTTCGGATTGAAAGCACCAAACTGCTATAAAACTGCCGAACCGAATAATTTAAGCACTTACTCCGAGAAGCAGAGAGGTCTTGTTATGAATGCGGATTATTATGTCAGCACAAACGGAAATGACAGCAATGACGGTACATTTTCTTCACCCTTTGCCACCATTGAAAGGGCGAAAACTGCGGTAAGAAATACTGTTAAAGACGGTAAAACTCAAATTACCGTTGCCGTAAAAGCCGGTGAATACCGTGTGAACAGTCTGAACTTTTCGTCCGATGAAGGCGGAACAGACACCTGCAATGTAAAATACTGTGCCTACGGCGACGGAGAAGTTATCATCAACGGCGGTATTACTCTGGATAACAAAAAATTCACCAAAGTAACGGATAAATCAGTCCTTGACAGATTAAGTAAAAATGCAAAGCAAAATGTATATTGCTATAATCTTAAAGAAGACGGAATAACGAAAGAGGATTACGGCAAAATTTATGCAATCGGCTCATATAATACCGCCGGGAAATATACCGGCGATTGGACAGGTCCGTTATATTGCGAACTTTTTGTCAACGATTTAAGAATGACGCTTGCAAGATATCCCGACAGCGGTTTTCTTAAAACGGGAAAGGTGGTTCAGACCGGTGAGGGATTGGAAAGCGACGGTTCTTTGACAAAAAATGATAATTGGGATAATGTTGTCAACCCTGTAAGCGATATTTATAAGATTGATTATTCCCTTGCAAAAAGGATTTCTTCATGGAAAACCCTTGATGATGTGTGGATGTTCGGCTTCTGGAAATATGATTGGGCAGACGCATCATCACCCATCGGCGATTTTAATTTTAAAAACAGAACTATCTCTCCGAAATTTGTAAGTGTTTACGGAACAAAAACGGATGCACCCTATTATTTCTTCAATGTTTTAGAGGAACTCGACAATCCCGGAGAATGGTATCTCGACAGAAATACGGGTATTCTTTATCTTTATCCGTCAAGTGATATTTCAAATTCGGTTATTGACCTTTCATTATCGGTTAATAATGTTATCTGCGGCACGGGATTAAAGAATATCACCTTTGAAGGATTGACGGTAAAGGGTACACGTTCTGATGCGGTAAATCTTTCCGGCGATAAGATTACGGTTAAAAACTGTCTTATCAAAAATGTATCCGGCAATGCGATTTATCTTTCCGGATATGATAATCTTGTTTCCGAATGTGAAATCACAAGAACAGGTA
>JAZUKF010000119.1:0-4083 GCA_045643165.1 Acutalibacteraceae bacterium
CATCAAGCCGGCAAATCACGAAGTAATGAAAACAAGACGGTACAGAAACGATATTTTTAAGCCCGAACATATGCAATATGATGAAGGAAACGATTACTACATTTGTCCTAACGGAAAACGCCTGAACTACATTTATACAAGCAAATACACCACCGAAAACAATTATGAAACAAACAGAAAAGTCTATCGTTGTGAGGACTGTTCCGGTTGTCCGTACCGCGAAAACTGCTATCATTCCGAAAAAAACAGGACAATCAGGGTTTCTCATAAATTGAACGAGCAAAACAGAAAAGCAGAAGAACTGATAACAACGGAGCAAGGCATTTTGTTAAGACAAAACCGTTCAATTCAAGTCGAAGGTGCTTTCGGCGTTATCAAACAGGATTATCATTTCAAACGTTTTTTAACAAGGGGCAAAGAGAAAACCGAAACTCAATTTTTACTGCTTGCTTTTGCATTTAACATCAATAAATTGTGTAACAGACTTGCCGGAAACCGTTTTAATCAATCTTTATTCCCTCTTTCGGCTGCTTAACAATACAAAAATCAAAAACACACCAACGAAAAGGCGGATTTTTTCCGACCTTTAATGTTGGTGTGTTCTATTTTTTCAATTTGCTTGAGTTTTCTACATTTTTTGTAGAAAACTCAAGGCTGCCGCAAATTTTCACTGCTTGCGACAGCCCCTTTGATTGACAGTGAATTTAATTATTCAGAATAAAATCGATACAATTATTTGACATTATCATTCTGATGTGAGATAATAATATGAATTATTGTTTATAAAAAGGAGATTTTGCCTTATGGAAAAAAAGGGGAAAAAACTAAGCGGTTTAGGCTCGGGCGTAATGCTTTCATTGTGCTTCAGCTTTTTACTTTTTGTATATGCTCCGTTTGATTTGTATCTTACTAATATTGACGAGTTTTGGATAAAAGTATCGGGGTTTGGACTTCCGTCTGCGGTTTTGTTTTCGGTATGTTTTCTGTGCTGCTTTTTTGCACTTGTTATTGCTAGATTGATAAATGAAAAATTTTACTGTGTCTGTCTTGCAATAGGATCAGCTGCAACTATATTTGCATATATTCAGGGTAACTTTCTTGTTAAAAATCTTCCGGGAACCGACGGAAGTGAAATAGACTGGAATGGTTATCCTGCTGAAAGACTAAAATCTGTTCTGGCATTTGTAATTCCGTTATGCATTCTTTTGTTTGTTCTTATTAAATCACGCAAAGAAACCTTTAAAAAAGGAATTTTTATCGGAAGTACCTGTTTTCTGCTTCTGTTTGCAGTTACTCTGACATCCCTGTTCCTGACGACGGATACAGATAAACCTGATGAAATAAAAGCTTCTGCAAAAGATCAGTTTTTAATGTCCGATGATGAGAATTTTGTTGTTCTTATATTTGATGCGCTGGACAGCAAATGCTTTAAAGAAGCACTTGAAAAAGATTCGGAAATCTTGGAAGAGCTTGATGGCTTTACATTCTTTGACAACACGCTTGCAGGTTATCCCTATACATCCCATGCCATGCCATTCATGTTCTCAGGCAAATGGTATGAAAATCAGGTTCCGTATATGGATTATCTTTCTGAGTCAATGACGAAGTCTCCTGTTTTTAAAGCTTTAAAGGCGGAAGAATATGATATAGGTTTATATGATTCCGAAAATTTCGGATTCAGTCTTGAACAGTCAAAAGAGATTTTTGATAATTATTATAAATGGCAGATATCTTATGATAGTCTTGAAATGTATTTTTTAACTGCAAAAATGGCAGGCATGAAATATGCACCGTGGGACCTGAAAAGATATTGCTGGAATATCTTTGATTATATTTCGTTTGTTCAAATCAATGATCTTGGAAATAAACCGTTTTGTTGGGACAATAAAATATTCTATTCTGAGATAAAAGAGAATAATCCCATAGAGCTTTCCGATAACAAGTGTGCAAAAATCTATCACCTTGAAGGAGGACATGTACCTTTTTACTATGACTGTGATTTCAATCCTGTTAAAGAAGGTACATATGAAGAAAAACTTGATGCCTGTGTAAAGCTTTTAAAACAGTATATCCGCAGACTGAAGGAAAGCGGAGTATACGACAACACTGCTATTCTTGTTCTGGGTGATCATGGATATGCAGGCAACGATTTGCATGATGAAGAAAATGTAATAAAGCGTTTCAGTACAGGACTTATGATAAAGGGCAGAAACGAAAATCATGAGTTTTCTTATTCCTCAGCGCCGATTTCATTCGGGGATCTTTCGGATGCGTATATCGGATTGCTGAACGGGAAAAAGAGCGATGAGGTTTTTAAGTATTCTGACGGTGACAGCCGTACAAGAAGAATACTGTTGTTCCAATACACAAAAGAGGGCTACATGAAGGAATATGTAACCGACGGAACAGCTGATGATTATAAATCATATGTTGCAACAGGAAAAATATATGACGATTCAAAGTGATGAAATCGGAGAGTGTAAATATGAACGAACAGCTATTCAGAAAAAAGAGTCTTGATAAGGTTCAGTCGTCCGAAAGCCTTAACGACTATGTCCGTGTGGCAAATCCCGGAGTATGACTTATTCTCGCGGCGGTTATTGCTCTGCTTGCAGGTGCGTGCATCTGGGGCGGCGCGGCAGGCGCGAGCATATTCATTGACCCCGACGAAAAGTATTCAGACACATCATTTGTTTATGACGAAATAAAGCTGTATCACAAACATAAACAACAAGCAGCAATTCTAATACAGTTATATTACATCCTTATTTTTTCGCTTGAACACATAATAATCGGTGTCTGCACCGCCGTAGCGGTAGTCTCCGCTTTTCCATTCAATTATCATGTAATCTCCGCTTTCGCGGCTTATGATTTCATACGCGCAGGCGGAGTTATTCCATTTTCTGAGAAGCAGACCTTTCGTCCAGATTTGGCTCTTGTCTCCGCTGATTTCATCTTTTCCCCAGTCATAATGGCTCGTTACCGAGCCATTTTCCAAAAACTCGACATCCGACCAGAACAGCGGCTTACCGATTTCGGCGCACGGGTCAAAGCAGTCCTTATGCTTTATGAAATCAACAGCCTCCCATTTTCCGATTACCTCGGGGTCATTCTCAAACGGATAGTCAATTTTGTCCTTTCGCGCGATTTCTTCCGCACTGTATTCTTTGTTGTCCGCCTGCTTATAGACAATAACCGTCTTTTTGCCTGTTTGAAGATAATTGCGTAAATTGTAGTCAATAAACATAAATTTCTGACTATTCCTCTCCTCCGTATAATACGGGCAGACAGAGGTATTTATTCCGTCGTCAATAATCAGTTTTCCTTTTGTCCAGCGGAAACACCAGTAGGGCTTACCCTGCGGAAGAAAGTAGATTACCTCATTCAAAGCGTACGGCTCATCATACGGTCTGTTGTTTTCAAAATCCTCTCGGGACGCGAAAATGCCGACAGCAACCCATTTGCCGACAATGCACGGGTCGTTTTCAAAGGGAATATCCTTGTTTTCGCTTACAGTTATATTTTCATTTTTCACAATATTGTCTCCCAACAGCAGTTTTTCAGCTTCATTTACTCTTTTTAATTTTTCGTTTAATTCCGTGCGCTTCTTTGCAAAAAGGGTGCTCAACTCACCGCCGTTACACAGAACGGATTTAATCTCAGACAGCGAAAAATCAGCACCTTTAAGCAGAACGATTTTTCTGAATTGAGACGCCTGCTCAGCGGAATAGTATCTGTAGCCCGTGAATTTATCTGTGTATTCGGGCTCGAGCAGTCCTGTTTTATCATAATAGCGCAGAACGGATATTTCGGTATTGCAGAATGCCGCAAATTCACCGATTTGCATTTAATCACCTCGTTTTTTGTTTTTAAGACGCCTTACAATGGTATAATAAACCTGAACTGAGGTTGAGAGTCAAGGGGAAATTAAAAAATATTGAAAAAACTGATATTTTATATTAGAATAATTATGATAAAGATTTTACAACAGAATTTTCGGAGGCGCGATATGAATTTTGAATATATGAAAAATTTTATGGACAGGCTCTGCGAATGGAGAATCCCCGGGAACAGCGTCTGCGT
>JAZUKF010000120.1:0-5392 GCA_045643165.1 Acutalibacteraceae bacterium
ATTCATAATACTTTTTATCTTTCAGAATATCGGGGAGATACTGCTGTTCTACCCAATGATTAGGAAAATTATGGGGGTAGTCGTAAAACTGACCTTTGTTCTGATTATCCTCACCGTCAAAATGTTTATTTTGAAGTGTTCTGGGAATAGGTCCCGACTTTCCCGCACGGATATCCGCCGCAGCCGCATCGTAAGCAAGATATGCCGAATTTGATTTCGGACTGTTGCAGACCAGTACAACCGCATCGGCAAGAGGTATTCTCGCCTCCGGAAGTCCCACCATCAAAGCACCGTCAACGGCCGCTTTCACAATGGGAATAATCATGGGATAGGCAAGTCCCACATCTTCACAGGCACAGACAAAAAGTCTTCTGCACGCAGAGGGCAAATCACCCGCTTCAAGAAGCCTTGCAAGATAGTGAAGTGCCGCATCCGGATCCGAGCCGCGCATGGATTTCTGAAAAGCGGAAAGAATATCGTAATGCTCATCACCGTCCCGGTCATATTTAACGGAACTTTTCTGAATAACCTGTTTCGCCGTTTCGAGGGTTATTTTCTTTTCACCGTCAACGGCTCTCGTTGACAACACGCAAAGTTCCACGGAATTGAGAGATTTCCTCACATCACCGCCGCAACCACGTGCAATGGCAGAACAAACACCCTCTTCAACGGTTATTTTTTCCTCCGTCTTTTCGTTATAAAGTCTGAATCCACGTTCGACGGCTTTTTCGATATCCTCCGCTTCCACACTTTTAAATTCAAAAACAGTGCTTCGGCTGAGAACCGCATTATAGACATAAAAATAGGGATTTTCCGTAGTGGAAGCAATCAAAGTTATTTTTCCGTTTTCGATATATTCAAGCAAAGACTGTTGCTGTTTCTTATTAAAATACTGAATTTCATCAAGATACAGTACAACTCCGTTGGGGCTTTCCAACGTATCAAGACCGGCAACAATGGCTTTTATATCGGCAATGGATGCATTTGTGCCGTTCAGTTTACAGAAACGTCTGTTTGTCTTACGGGCAATAATTTCCGCAAGCGTAGTTTTACCCACACCGGAAGGACCGTAAAAAATCAAATTCGGAATTTCACCGGAATCAAGAATATTTCTGAGAGCCTTCCCCTCATCAAGGAGATGATGCTGCCCAACCATATCTTCAATTTTTACAGGTCTTATCAAATCTGCCAGCGGAGCAGTCATTCATCTCACCTCTATTTTATCAGAGAGTTTTTGCAAGGTCCTTAATATATGTTTTAAATTTATCGCCTATTTCGGGATGCTTCAAAGCAACTTCAACATTTGCCTGCATAATACCGAATTTATCGCCCATATCATATCTCTTACCAACAAAGTCAACGGCGGTAAGTTTTCCGCTTTCCGCCAATGCACTCATTGCATCCGTAAGATAAAGTTCTCCCGTTCTCTTATCATAGGGAGATTGCTCGATAAGGTCGAATGTTTCCGGAGGAAGAACAACTCTGCCTAAAATCGCATAGTTTGTGATAATCTGATCTATTGACGGCTTCTCGATAATTTTATGGCACTGCATAACATTATCTTTAAGGGGAGAAACGTCAAGAGTACAATACTTTGTTACCCATTCCGTGGGAACTTCTTTTACCGCAACACTGCCCATTCCGTATTCCTCATAAGCCCTGCAAAGCTGACCTGTAACAGGATCGTCGGAAACAATTACATCATCGCCGTAAAGGACTGCAAAGGGTTCATTTCCCACAAAACTTCTTGCACGAAGGATAGCATGTCCCAATCCCTTCGTTTCCTTCTGACGGATAAAATAAACATTGGCAAGGTCTGCAATTTCTTTAAGTCCGTCAAGGATAGGTTTCTTGCTTTCATTACCTTCAAGTTTTGTTTCAAGTTCAAAGGAATGGTCAAAATGGTCCTCCATAACGCCCTTTCCTCTGTTTGTGATAATAAGGATATCCTCAATGCCTGATGCAACGGCCTCTTCCACAAGATACTGAATAGCCGGTTTATCAACAATGTTGAGCATTTCCTTCGGTACTGCCTTTGATGCGGGGAGAACTCTCGTTCCGAGACCTGCCGCAGGAATTATGGCTTTTTTGATTTTCATTTTATTAGCAACTCCTTAAAATAATTATCCTAAAAATTGACATAACTTGATATGAAATTTATAAGTAAATACATTATAAATCCTAAATTAAACGCACCTAAAAGAGATGTTCCGCCTTTGGCGTAAATGTATTTAGTGTGCATACTTTTATCCGGTATAACGGATTTGATTTTTGCAACGGTTTCTTTTATTTTTTCAAGATAAATTCTGTTGGCGAAAAATCCCATTACAAGATTTATCAATACCATTGATGCCATCAAAAGAAAAATCGCCGTCATTTCCCTCTGATGAGTCTGAACACAATTAGTGTAAACCGAAAGCAATTCTCTTGACATTTGGTCAGTCAAAGATGATGATGAAAAACTGTCATAATTGTTGACGATAAAACTGATAAATACACCGAAAGTTTTTACGTACAAAGTCATAATAAAGCAAAGGATTGCGAAAAATACACCTGCTATTGCAAGACCTGCTTTATAAATCTTTCTGTAAAAGAACCAGAACGGTCCGAAAATAAATGCACTGAAATTATATTTCGGAAGGGCTCCGCTTTTCTTCGCCTCGATAAATACGGGAATATATTTTTCCTTGTTTTTCTGAATAAAAAGAGTTGCCTCTTTCACCGTCAAAGTGTTATCGTTATCAATAAATTCATTTGCGAAAGCACCGTTATCCTTAAATTCTTCATCAATTTTTTCACTTGCGTCATTTGAAAAAAACGGCATCAGAGGGCTGTAACATTCCTTACAGAATTTACTGCCCGCCTCATTTTCCGCAGAACAGTTAGGACAGATGACGGTCTGATTCTGCTGTTCACGGTAAGACTCTTCCCTCACGGGATTTTGTTTATTAAGCGGAGACCATGAAAAATTCTCCGAATGAACATGACTGTTAACACACTTTCCCAGCTCTGTATAACATTCCCTGTGATGAGGTGTACCGCAATCGGGACACACAACAATATCGTCCCCCTGTTTAAAAGGCTTTCCGCATACAGGACATTGTTCGTTTTCGTATCTCATATTTTCTTACCTTTTCTTTTATATTTTGCGGCTTCTTCCTCCGGGAGAGTCAGCATATATGCAAGATTCCATACAATTATGGCAATAAACAATCCCAAAGATAAAAACCACGCCGTACTTAAATCAAGACTTCCCATTTTTGTGATATAACTGAGAAACGGAATATCAAAAAGTGAACCGATAGTAATTTCTCCTGAAATAACAGGTGCGGCAAACTTATCAAAACATATAATCGAAACTATCAGAGAAGCAATGCCTCCGAGAGAAAAACCTATCTGCGTTCTTTTTGCATTGGTGAAAATCGAAATCACACCTATCACAAATGCGATAACCACCGCAATGGCAAAAAATACGGCGGCAACCTTCAGATACGGAAGAACCGCATTCACCTTTTCATTAGTACCGGAACCGATTTTTGATAAATCAAGTTTCATATTTACAATACGGTCGTAAATCCATTTAATACTTACATCGTCTTCCGTCCAGCCCTGATCACCCTGAATATTGCTGAATTTAATATTAAATGTTTCCGCAAGGCCGACAACCGTAATCTGATATATCCAATGAACTACGGGAGTAAAAATCGCCACGGGTATCACGGCAAATGCCATCAACGCCGTTACTATTCTGTCAACGACTTTCATTTATCCACCCTCTTGATTATTTTTTAGGTTTCCATGAAGAATTAAGCCCCACCGTTCTGTTGATAATAAGTTTATCATCGGTTGAGTCTTTATCAACACAGAAATATCCCTGTCTCATAAACTGGAAGGTATCACCGGCTTTAATTCCCTTTAAACCGCCTTCAAGCATACAATTTTCCAAAACCACAAGTGATTCCGGATTAAGATTATCTTTAAAACTTCCCTGAGATTCATCCGAGGGATTTTCGGCATTAAAGAGTCTGTCATAAAGACGTACCTCCGCCTTAATGCAATCGTCGGCACTTACCCAATGGAGAGTACCCTTGACTTTTCTGCCGTCGGGAGATTCTCCCCCCTTGCTTTCGGGATCATAGGTGCAGTGAAGACAAGTTACATTTCCGTTTTCATCAGTGTCAAAACTGTTGCATTTTACAAAATATGCACTTTTAAGTCTTACTTCATTTCCGGGGAACATACGGAAAAAATTTTTCACAGGATCAACCATAAAGTCATCCTGCTCAATATAAAGATTTCTTGAGAAAACAACTGTTCTTTTACCCAGTTCAGGTTTATCCGGATTGATTTCAACCTGAATTTCCTCCGTTTTTCCCTCCGGATAGTTATCAATAACCACCTTTAAGGGACGGAGAACCGCCATGGCTCTCGGAGCATTCGCATTAAGATTATCCCTTACGCAGGCTTCAAGCAATCCGTAATCCACAACGCTGTACGACTTTGCAACACCTATTCTTTCGCAGAATTCACGTATTGCGGCGGCAGGATATCCACGTCTTCTCATACCGCTGAGAGTTGCCATTCTCGGATCATCCCAACCGCTGACAATTTTTTCATCAACCAGAGCAAGACATTTTCTTTTACTCGTCAAACAGTAGTTAAGGTTAAGCCTTGCAAATTCAATCTGTCTCGGCGGTTCCTTTATGCCGAGTTCACGCAGGAACCAATCATAAAGCGGTCTGTGATTTTCAAATTCAAGAGAACAAAGGGAATGTGTTACTCCCTCAGCCGCATCGGAAAGCGGATGTGCAAAATCGTACATAGGATAAACGCACCATTTATCTCCCGTCTGATGATGGGTGATATGAGCGATACGGTAAATAACGGGATCTCTCATATTTATATTCGGTGAAGTCATATCAATCTTTGCACGAAGAACTCTGGCTCCGTCGGGAAATTCACCCTTTGTCATTCTTTCAAAAAGAGAAAGATTTTCTTCAATACTTCTGTTACGGTAGGGACTTTCCTTACCCGGTTCAGTCAATGTTCCTCTGTATTCTCTGATTTCATCAGCAGAAAGGTCGCATACATACGCTTTACCCGCCTTGATAAGTTTAACGGCACATTCATAAATAAAATCAAAATAGCCGGAAGCATAATAACAGTTATCCCATTTAAAACCGAGCCATTCGATATGTTCTTTTTCCTGCCAGCCGAGGTCGTTCATCATGGCGCGGCATTCATCGGCATCCGGGACGAACAGGCTTAAAGTTTTCTGCGCTTCGTCGAAGCCCGCCCGCGTGTATTCCGTGGATGCGCGGATCCTTTCGGCTGCCGCGGCAAAGGAACCGACGTCATCGGCGGCGTATATTTTGTTGCCCTGCTCCGCCAG
>JAZUKF010000121.1:0-3338 GCA_045643165.1 Acutalibacteraceae bacterium
TTGATGAAGATAAAGCAATACTGAAAAACGGAAAAATAACAGTTGAAGTCTGCACGGAAAATAACAGGTTAAAGTTCCTTAATCAAAAGGGCGAGATTCTGTTGGAGGAATACTACGGCGCCATGCCTGCCCGCTCCTATAACCATCTTTCGGGAAATTCATTTGCACTTGAGGTTACCTTTAAGGCAAACAAAGCTGAACATATATACGGTATGGGACAGTATCAGAACGGCTTGCTCGATTTAAAAGGTGCGAGTCTTGATTTAATGCAAAAAAACACACAAATCACTGTTCCTTTTATGGTTTCATCGCTTGGATACGGTTTCTTGTGGCACAACCCGGCTATCGGCAGAGCCACCTTTGCTGCCGACCGTACAATATGGTCAGCTGAATCAACCGAACAGCTCGATTACTATGTTACTGTCGGAGATACCCCGGAGGAAATAAGCTTCAACTATGCAAAGGCCACCGGCTTTGCTCCGATGGCACCGGAATACGGTCTCGGATTTTGGCAATGCAAACTCCGTTATTACAATCAGGAGCAGCTTTTATCTGTTGCAAGAGAATACAAAAAAAGAAATATTCCTATTGATGTAATCGTATGTGATTTTTTCCATTGGCCGTATTGCGGGGATTTCAGATTTGACGAAGAATTTTTCCCCGATCCTCAGGCAATGGTGGACGAGCTTAAATCCATGGGTATTGAGCTTATGGTAAGCGTATGGACAAATGCCGCATATCACAGCGAGAATTTTAAGGAATACAGCGACAAAAACTATCTAATATCCTTAAATGCAGGATTTCAGAATACTCACCGTTTAATGGACGATAGCCTGATGTTGGATTTTACAAATGAAAAAGTCAGGGAAAATGTGTGGGAAAAGCTGAAGAAAAACTATTTTGATTCAGGTATCAATATTTATTGGTTAGATAATGCCGAACCTGATTTTGAACTTCCGCAATTTGAAAATTACAATTACCACATTGGTAATGCTTTGGAAGTCGGCAATGTTTATCCGAAATGTTTCTCTCAGATGGTATATGAAGGGATTGAAAAAGAGAACGGAAACAAGGCACAAATGCACCTTGTACGTTCTGCCTGGGCAGGAAGCCAAAAATATGGCGCTCTTGTGTGGAGCGGTGATATTATGAGCACATGGGAAGCTTTTGAAAAGCAGATTCCCGCAGGTCTTAATATAGGTGTTGCGGGAATCCCGTGGTGGAATACGGATATAGGCGGATTTTGGGGAGCGGACATCAACGACATAAGTTACAGAGAGCTGTTAATCCGATGGTTTGAATGGGGAACGTATTGCCCCGTTATGAGACTGCACGGGGATAGATTTCCCAATACCAATCCGATAAAAAAAGACGGCAGCGAGGCTTTGTGGACAGGCGCTGATAACGAGGTATGGTCATACGGCGAGGAAGCACAGGAGATTATGATAAAATATATCAACCGCCGTGAATCCATGCGTGATTATATCCGTGAAACAATGAAGCAGGCCCATGAAACAGCAAAGCCTGTAATGAGAGCAATGTGGTATGTTTTTACATACGATGAAAATTGCGTGAATATGTGGGATGAATATATGTTCGGCGACAAATACCTTGTTGCACCCGTTACAAAGGCCGGCGCAAGGAAACGGACGGTTTACTTTCCGCAGAAAACGAAATGGACGGATGTTGACACAGGAACCGTGTATTCGGGTGGACAGTATGTTGAAGTTGATGCACCGTTAGACAGAATACCTGTTTTTGAGTTAATGAAATAAATCTTTTTATATTAAAATCGGAGAAAGATTTACAAAGAAATTAACTAAATCCCTGTTTATAGGGATATAAGAATCAAAATTTGTGAGACGCTTATAAAGAAAAATATGGAAGCCTGCCTGAAAATTGAAAACGAAGCGGACAGATTTATCCGTGTTTATATCGGTCTTTTCAAAGAGCAGTTTTATATTTCCGTAACCAATTCAATGACGGGAACGCCGAAACGCCATGGCAAAACATACAAAACGACAAAGGGCGAAGACCACGGCTTCGGTCTTATGAGAATTGACGGCATAGTAAAAAAATACGGCGGTTATTTAAAAAGAGAGCATGAGGAAGGTGTTTTCGGTACGGAAATTATGCTTCCCGTTACCGTTCATTCAACGCACTGATAATTTTTTATTCTATATTGACTTTTCAAAGAATATTGAGTAAAATAAAGTCAGACTTTATTTTACTCGGAGTGATTATATGTATATCAAAAGACAAATGGAGCGGGAAATAATCAACGCTTCAAGATATTATCCTGTTGTTATGGTTTGCGGTCAGCGTCAGGTCGGCAAGTCTACCATGCTCAATCATATTAAAGAGAAAAACAGAAAATATGTATCTCTTGATGATATGAACGCACGCCGTCTTGCCGAAACGGACCCTGCTCTGTTTTTTGAGACCTACGGTTTCCCGATTCTCATAGATGAATTTCAGCGGGTTCCGTCTGTTTTGCTTGAAATCAAGAGAATAACCGATGAAAAAGCACTGAACGGCGAGGATGTCAACGGTGCGGTATGGCTTACGGGTTCTCAGAAATTCAAGATGATGAAGGATGTTTCGGAATCGCTTGCCGGCAGAGTGGCTGTTTTTGACCTGTCTTCGTTACCTGCCGTAGAAACTGAAGGCAGAAATGAAGGTCTTTTCCGTGCGGATGTTGAAAATGTAAAGCAAAGACTTTCCGCTTCGGTAAAGAAAGATATTCACGGCATATTTGACGGTATTTTCAAGGGTGGTATGCCCAAGGTGGTTACCACCGATATTTCCCGTGACCGATATTATTCAGACTATGTGAACACTTATCTTGAAAAGGATATTAAAGACCTTTCTCAGGTCGGAAAGCTGAATGAATTTTACGATTTTCTTGTGTTTATTGCTGCAAGAACGGCGCAGGAACTGAAATACAGTGAAATAGCCAATGCAATAGGTGTTTCTGCTCCTACTGTTAAAGAGTGGATATCCATACTTGAGCGCTCGGGTATTATTTATATTTTGCACCCGTATTCAACAAATATTTCAAAACGCCTTGTAAAAACACCGAAAATATATTTCTGTGATACCGGACTTGCTGCATATCTTTGTCGCTGGCCTAATGCCGAAACGCTTGAAAACGGTGCGATGGACGGAGCATTTTTTGAAACCTATGTTGTAACGGAAATACTCAAAAGCTATTTTAACGCAGGCAGGTATCCCGATTTATATTATTACCGTGATACCGACGGCAAAGAGGTTGACCTTTTAATTGTTGAGGGCGACAATATTTATCCGATTGAGATAAAAAAGAGCAAAAATCCGTC
>JAZUKF010000122.1:0-14405 GCA_045643165.1 Acutalibacteraceae bacterium
TCCGGAAATGATTGTTTTAGGCAGTATTTTCATGAGAAGTGAAAATCTTCTCCGCTCTTTCGTTGAGGAAGAATTAAATAATGAAAGTCTTGCTCTTGCAAGAAATGTTTGTAAGGTCGTTCCCGCAAAATTGAGTGAAAACCTCGGTGATATTGCCGCTTTGACCGTTGCGGCAAGTGCCAACGGAACGAAATAGGTGATTGATATGACAGATTTTTACGAAAGATATCCCATGATGATTTCATGTAGGGGCGAAATTGAAAAGACCATTGATTTAATGGAAGAAACATACCGTAAGGGCGGTAAGATCGCAGTATGCGGCAACGGCGGAAGCTGTGCGGATGCAGAGCATATTGTGGGAGAATTGATGAAGGGGTTTTTGAGTTTGAGAAAAATCCCCGTTGAGGATAGGGAAAAGATAAGAAAAAATTTCCCGGATGATGCGGATAAATTTGAAAAATGCCTTCAAAGAGGTATTCCCGCAATAAATCTTGCTTCGCAGTCCGGAGTTTTCACCGCTTATGCAAATGATGTTGATGCGGAAATGGTCTATGCTCAATTAGTTTATGCCTGTGTAAAAGAGAATGATTTACTTCTGGGAATTTCCACTTCCGGCAATTCAAAGAATGTTGTCAACGCTCTGAAAGTTGCAAAATCATTCGGCATCAAAACCGTGGGATTGACTGGTGAAAAACCGTCGGAAATTGAAAAAATCGCAGACTGTGTCATAAAAGCACCGGAAAGTGAAACATACAAGATACAGGAATTTCACCTGCCGATATATCATTATATATGTATTGAACTTGAAAAAAGGCTGTTTTCGGAATAAATATTTGTAAAATTTGCTAAACAATCGTTGCTTATGTGCAATACGCTTGTTTATTATTCCAAACTTTTAAAAATAGACAAAATCCGTTGACTTTTGACGAAATTTGGAGTATAGTTAATTCATAGTTTTTTAAAATTGTTTTCGGGGAGGTCGTCAAAATGGAATTGTTAAAAGAGCGTATTCTTAAAGACGGAAAAGTTTTTCCCGGAAATATTCTGAAAGTTGACAGTTTCCTTAATCATCAGATGGATATCTCCCTGATTGAGGAAATCGGAAATGAGTTTTACAGGATTTACGGCAACACCGGTGTTACTAAAATACTGACAATCGAGGCTTCCGGAATAGGGATAGCCGCGTTTGCAGCGAAAAGTTTCGGTGTGCCGCTTCTTTTTGCTAAAAAAAGCAAGTCGAAAAACATTGCCGGGGATGTTTTCTCCTCAAAGGTTGAGTCCTTTACTCACGGTAATATTTACGATGTTATTGTTTCAAAAGAATTTCTTAATGAAAAAGATACCGTTCTTATCATTGATGATTTTCTTGCAAACGGACAGGCTCTTACCGGGCTTTTCGATATAGTAAAGCAGTCCGGTGCCAAGTGCGTGGGAGCAGGTATCGTTATCGAAAAAGGGTTCCAGGACGGAGGAAAAATTCTCCGTGATAAGGGTTACAGGGTTGAATCCCTTGCCGTTGTGGAATCCATGGAAGACGGAAAGGTTGTTTTCCGTAATTGATTAAGGCAATAATTTTTTGCAATATATTTTATATCGGAGGAAGTAAAAAATGAAAAAAGTACTCGCAATTCTCCTTGTAGTTGCTCTCGTTGCCTGCACATTTGCAGCATGCGGCGGTAAAGACGGCGGCGAAGGAACCAAGGAAGCCATCAAAGTAGGTTTTATCTTCTTGCATGATGAAAACTCAACCTACGACAAAAACTTCATTACAGCCGCTGAAGCCGCTTGTAAAGAACTCGGTGTTGAATGTATCAAAAAGACAAACATTCCCGAAGGTAACGAATGTTACGAAGCAGCAGCAGACCTTGTTGATGAAGGATGTTCAGTTGTATTTGCAGACAGTTTCGGTCATGAAGACTATATGATCAAGGCCGCAAAGGAATTCACAGACGTTCAGTTCTGTCATGCAACAGGTACAAAAGCACATACTGAAAATCTCAGCAATTTCCACAATGCTTTCGCTTCAATTTACGAAGGACGTTTCCTTGCAGGTGTTGCCGCAGGTATGAAACTTAACGAAATGATCGAAGCAGGCAAATTTACTGCCGAAGAAGCAAAGATGGGTTATGTAGGTGCTTATACATACGCTGAAGTTATTTCCGGTTACACATCTTTCTATCTCGGTGCAAAATCAGTTTGCCCCACAGTAACAATGGAAGTACAGTTCACAGGTTCATGGTATGATGAGGCTGCCGAGAAAGAGGCCGCAACAAAACTTATCAACAACGGATGTAAACTTATCAGCCAGCATGCTGACTCAATGGGTGCTCCCACAGCATGTGAAACAGCAGGTATCCCCAATGTTTCCTATAACGGAAGCACGGTTGCAGCATGTGAAAATACATTCATTATATCTTCAAAGATTGACTGGACACCTTACTTCAAATATATGATTGAATGTGTACAGGACGGCAAAGATATCGGTGCTGACTTCTGTAAGGGTATTCCGGAAGGTTCTGTTGCTCTCAGCGAAATCAATGATAAAGCAGCTGCCGCAGGTACTGCCGATAAAATTGATGAAGTTAAAGTTAAACTTGCCGACGGTTCTATCCATGTATTTGATACAAACACATTCACAGTAACAGTTACTGCTGATAAAAACGCAAATGCTAAGGTTGACGCTGACGGACATCTTACAAGTTATATGGCAGACGTTGACACAGATGCAAATTACACAGCAGATACAGAAGTTGTAAAAGACGGATATTTCCATGAATCCGAAATGCGTTCAGCTCCTTACTTCGATCTTCAGATAGACGGAATCGAGCTTTTGAACGCCAAGTTCTGATTGACTTAAAAGCAGTACGATATAGGCGGGGCATAATAAATTTATGCTCCGCTTGTGTGTTTTAATTTTAAATTTGAAAAATGAACTGAACATTTTAATTTATTTTTGAAGTTTAAAACAGGAGGTAGAAAATGAGTACGAATGTAGCTATTGAACTCAGGAACATTACAAAGACTTTCGGTTCCATCGTTGCGAATAAGAACGTAAGTCTTGTTGTAAACCGTGGTGAAATTCTTTCTATTCTCGGAGAGAACGGAAGCGGTAAAACTACTCTTATGAATATGATCTCCGGGATCTATTATCCGGATAACGGCCAGATTTTGATTGACGGCAAAGAGGTTTGTATAAGTTCACCGAAGGACGCTTTTGATTATAAAATCGGAATGATTCATCAGCATTTTAAACTTGTTGATGTGTTTTCTGCCGCAGAGAATATTGTCCTCGGATTGAAAGAAGAAGGAAAATTCAACTTAAAAAAATCCACTAAAAAAATTCAGGAAATCTGCGACCAGTACGGTTTTGAAATTGATATAAATAAGAAGATTTATTCAATGTCCGTTTCCGAAAAGCAGACGGTGGAGATAATAAAAGTTCTTTACCGTGGTGCGGATATTCTTATTCTTGATGAGCCTACCGCTGTTTTAACTCCTCAGGAAACACAGAAACTTTTCGCAATTCTTCGCCGTATGCGTGAAAACGGGAAGTCCATTATCATTATTACCCATAAACTTCATGAGGTGCTTTCCCTTTCCGATAAAGTTTCCGTCCTGCGTAAAGGTGAGTACATAGGTACTGTAAATACCGCAGAAACAAATGAATCCGAACTTACCGAAATGATGGTGGGTAAAAAGATTTCTCTCAATATCGACAGAACGGAGCCTGTAAATCCGGAGGAAAGAATTGTTGTAAAAAATCTTTCTTATAAAAACCATGAAGGCGTAAAGGTGCTTGATGATGTCAGCTTTACAGCCCGTTCAGGTGAGATTTTAGGTATTGCCGGTATTGCCGGAAGCGGTCAGAGAGAACTTCTCGAATCTATTGCGGGACTTAAACATATTACCGAAGGTGAAATCCTTTATAATAATCCGAAAACCGGTGAAACCGATAACCTTCGTGATAAAACTCCCGTTCAGATTAAGGAATTAGGTGTACGTCTTTCCTTTGTCCCTGAGGATAGACTTGGTATGGGACTTGTGGGAAATATGGACATTATTGATAATATGATGCTCCGCAGTTACCGTAAGGGCAAGGGCGTACTTCTTGAAAGAAAACAGCCTAAAAATCTTGCTGAAAAGGTTGTTGAAGACCTTGAAGTTGTTACTCCCGGTGTTACAACTCCCGTGCGTAAACTTTCCGGCGGTAATGTTCAGAAAGTTCTTGTGGGACGTGAAATTGCGGCTTCTCCCACAGTATTTATGGCGGCATATCCTGTCAGAGGTCTTGATATAAACTCATCTTACCTTATCTATAATCTTCTCAATGAGCAGAAGGAAAACGGTGTTGCCGTAATTTTCGTAGGCGAAGACCTTGATGTTCTGATTGAACTTTGCGACAGAATTATCGTTGTGGGCGGCGGTCAGATTACAGGTGAGGTTGATGCAAGAACCACAACGAAAGAAGAAGTCGGTCTCCTTATGACTAAACATAATGACGGAGGTGAACAAGACCATGAGTAAACAAATCAAAGATAAAAAAGAGCCTCTCTTCCATATTGTCAAAAGGGCAAACATCCCTACATGGGAATCATGGCTTGTCAGAATTCTTTCCGTTGTTGCCGCACTTATTGTCTGTGCCGTCATTACCGTATTTCTGACGGGTGAAAATCCCTTCAGCGTTTACGGAACAATGATTGACGGTGCAATCGGTTCGGAGAGAAAAATATGGGGACTTTTGCAGAATATTGCAATGCTTCTTTGCATTTCTCTTGCGGTTACGCCTGCATTTAAAATGCGATTTTGGAATATCGGTGCGGAAGGTCAGGCTCTTATGGGCGGACTTGCCACGGCAAGTTGTATGATTATTTTCGGTGAATCTTTACCGGCATATCTTCTTTTCCCCATTATGATTATTTCAAGTATTCTTGCAGGTGCGATCTGGGGACTTATTCCCGCAATATTTAAATCCAAATTCAATACAAATGAAACATTGTTCACTTTGATGATGAACTATATCGCAATTCAGATCGTACTATTCTTCTGTTATAAATGGTCTAATCCCAAAGGTTCGGGACAGATAGGTGTTATCAACCTTAATACCGAAACAGGTTGGTTCCCCACGGTGTTCGGCAGTAAATATTTTTTGAATATTGTAATTGTTGCCGCCGTAACGGTGTTTATGTACATATATTTGAAATACAGTAAGCACGGCTACGAAATAGCGGTTGTGGGTGAAAGTGAAAATACAGCAAGATATATCGGAATAAATGTTAAAAAAGTAATTATCCGCACCATGCTTTTGTCCGGTGCCATCTGCGGTTTGACAGGTTTCCTTCTTGTCAGCGGAACAGACCACACTATTACCCGTGATACCGTTGCAGGACGCGGATTTACCGCAATTATGGTATCATGGCTTGGTAAGTTTAATCCCGTCTATATGATTTTAACATCCTTTATCATTGTTTTCCTTCAGAAGGGTGCAGTTCAGATTTCAACCAACTTCGGTTTGAATGATTCCTTCTCCGAAATTTTAACCGGAATTATTATCTTCTTCATCATCGGAAGCGAGTTCTTCATAAATTATTCCGTTAAATTCCGCAATTCCAAAAAGGAGGTAAAAGAATAATGATTATAGCTTTTATTCAACGTGCGATAATGCAGGGTATTCCTTTGCTTTTTGGTTCAACGGGTGAAATTATCACCGAAAAGGGCGGTAATCTTAATCTGGGTATTCCCGGAATAATGTATGTGGGCGGTATTTCCGGTGTTATCGGTGCATTTGTGTATGAATCAAATGCAGAAAAACTCAATCCGGTTCTTGCGATACTCATCCCGCTTCTTGCTTCAATGTTCGGCTCGTTGATTATGGGACTTATTTATTGTTTCCTTACCGTTTCATTGAGAGCAAATCAGAATGTTACAGGTCTTGCCCTTACAACATTCGGTGTGGGCTTCGGTAATTTCTTCGGCGGTTCACTTATTAAAATCACAAAAAGCGAACTTCCCTCCATTGCATTGACCGAAACCAGCAATTTCTTTAAAACGACATTACCCTTTGCGGATAAACTGGGATGGTTCGGCGATGTATTTCTGTCATACAGTTTCCTTGCGTATTCGGCGATTATTATTGCACTTATTACATCATATTTCTTCAAGCATACAAGACGCGGACTTCAACTTCGTTCTGTGGGTGAAAATCCCGCAACGGCTGATGCGGCAGGAATAAATGTTGAAAAATACAAATACGTTTCCACCTGTGTCGGCAGTGTTATTGCAGGTCTCGGCGGACTTTATTACGTAATGGATTATGCCTGCGGAGTATGGTCAAATAACGGATTCGGGGACAGAGGCTGGCTTGCCATTGCATTGGTAATTTTCGCTGTTTGGAAACCGGATTTCAGCATTTTAGGTTCAATTCTTTTCGGCGGACTTTTCATTCTCCACAACTATATTCCCAATCTTACATTTGAGGGACAGGAAATTATAAAAATGACACCTTATGTGGTAACAATTCTCGTTCTCATCATTGTAAGTATGAAACGTAAACGTGAGAATTTACCTCCTGCAAGTCTGGGACTTTCATATTTCCGTGAGGACAGATAAGGAGTTTTATTATGATTAAATTAGCGATAATTAACGGTTGGGACGAGGAATGTTTCAAATATGTAAAAGAAAAGGGACTTTCCGCCGTTGAATTTTGTTACAATAACGGCAGGGATTCAAAGGAACTTCTCTCCAAAACGGATGAAATAAATTCGTATATCAAAAAATACGGCGTTGAGGTTTGTTCGATCGGTCGTTGGGGAATGGAACGTGTTGACAAAAACGGCGATATTATTCCCGAAGCCATGGAGCATGATAAAAACCTTATCGACGTTGCAAGTGCGGTGGGTTGTCCCGTGTACAATGTGGGATGCAACAAGGCGAATGAAGAATTATCTCTTTATGAAAACTGTCGTTTTGCAATAAATTATTTTAAAGAACTTTTGCGTTACGGCAAAGAGCGTAATGTTAAAATTGCGGTATATAACTGCGATTGGTCAAACTTTGTTTATAATCCCGAAACATGGGGTATTATTCTCGGCGAACTTCCGGAACTGGGAATTAAATATGATACATCCCATTGTATAAACAGGGGAGATAATTATCTTGCGGAAATGAGCAAATGGGCGAACAGATTTTATCATTTCCATATCAAAGGCAATCTTCGTATCGGAAAAGATACTTATGATGATTCTCCCGCAGGTCTTGATACAACAAATTGGGGTGCGGTTATGTCCATCCTTTATATCAACAATTATAACGGAGCGGCTTCCATTGAACCTCATTCGAGGAATTGGCAGGGCGGTAAAGGTCAATGGGGTATTGATTTCACCATTGATTATATGAAAAAATATATCATGCCCGAAAAATACGAAAAGATGGAAGTAAGTCCCTATATGCCTTAAAATACAGGTCTGAAAGCATAATAAAAAATTCAGATGGTTATAAAAGAATGTTGTGTCTTTTATAACCATCTTTTTCTGTTCTTTTTATTTCCTTTTTAATTTCGCTTTATGTATAAATTCCTGATGATAAATCTCTCCGCCTTGAAGATAAATTGATGTATCAAATCCCGGTTGATTTTCCGTCAAGTCAATAAGTCTTGCACCTAACTTAAAATTTTCATATCCGTAGCATTGATATCCCGATGCACGTCCGTAGCAAAGACGTATTCCGTGTAATGTTCCCTCAAAGTCGTTTACATGGTCATGACCGACAAAAACGCCTTTCATCGCACCGCCTCTTGCAAATGCGGAAAACAGCCCGTCATTATACCTTGTGGAGCAGATGTTTTCAAGGTTGTAACCCTTACAATCTTCGTAATTCCAGACTTCAAGATATTCCGGTATGGGAACATGAAAGAAAGCGAGTTCCTCGTGATTTTTCGGGAATGATGCGGATTTTTTTCTGTACCATTCAATTTGAGAGGGATAAATATCGCCCTCGTGGGAATCAATGAAAAACAAAACTTTTTCCGTATCGTTTTCATCATTGCCTACGGTAACGGTATAGTTTCCGTTACCCTCGACCGTGTTATCATCATCGGTCATAATACAATTCTTTTTTGATTTAAGATAGTCTGCAAATTCTTTTCTGCTTTTTATGTTGCAGTCGTTTGGATTACCGTCATGGTTTCCCAAAACGGGAGCCCACAGCATATTCATTTCGTCAAAAACATCAGACAGTCTGTCAATACCTTCTTCCGTCTTTTGCCCCCATGAAATATCTCCGGTGATCACTACGAGGTTTGGCTTTGTATTCGTTATGATCTCCCTGACAAGGTTAAGCGTTTTATCGTATTTGATTAAATCTCCGTCAGCCTCAAGGTGTATATCCGTCAGTTGACATATTCTGAATTTACCGTTTTGGAAATTAAAATTCATTTTACCACATCCTTTATTGTATTTTATAACAATCCGTGTTAAAATTCAATAATATTTTTGCTGTTTTCATTGAAAAACGAAGAATAAAAGTATATAATATACTGTATATTCTTGAAAGGTCTTTGATAAAATGGATACATCGGATAACAGAAATTTAACAATGCTTTTTGATTTTTACGAGTTGACCATGGCAAACGGTTATTTCAAAAACGGTATCGGTGATAAGATCGCTTATTTCGATATGTTTTTCCGTAACGTGCCGGATAACGGCGGATTTGCCGTTATGGCAGGCGTAGAGCAAATGATAGATTATATGAGAAATCTCAAATTCAGCGAAGATGATATTTCTTATCTTCGTAAAAAAGGATTTGGTGAAGAATTTCTTGATTATTTGAAAAATTTCAAATTTTCATGCGACGTGTGGACGGTGAGAGAGGGTACACCTATTTTCCCGGGTGAGCCTATCGTTACGGTGAGAGGTCCCGTTATTCAGGCACAATTTGTGGAAACAATGGTTCTTCTTTCGATAAATCATCAAAGTCTTATTGCCACAAAAGCCAACAGAATTGTCCGTGCTTCACAGGGCAGAGCGGTTATGGAGTTCGGTTCAAGAAGAGCCCAGGGCTTTGACGGTGCCATCCTCGGTGCAAGAGCATCGTATATCGGCGGCTGTACCGGTACCGCCTGTACCATAAGCGACTCCTGTTTCGGCGTTCCCGCATTGGGTACAATGGCTCACAGTTGGGTTCAGATGTTTGATACGGAGCTGGACGCATTTTGTGCTTACGCAAGGGAATATCCCGATAATTGTGTACTGCTTATCGACACATATAATGTAATAAAATCAGGTATTCCCAATGCCATAGAGGCATTTAAAAGGGAAGTTCTTCCCAGAGGTTTCAGACCGAAGGGAGTCAGAATTGACAGCGGTGATATAACTTATCTTTCCAAAAAAGCAAGAAAACTTCTTGATGAAGCAGGTTTTGAAGATTGTGCTATCGTTGCATCAAATTCACTTGATGAATATATAATCCGTGATATGCTTATGCAGGGTGCAAAGGTTGACTCTTTCGGTGTGGGTGAAAGACTTATAACCGCATCCTCAACTCCTGTTTTCGGCGGTGTTTATAAACTTTCCGCAGTTGAAGAAAACGGTGAAATTATCCCGAAAATCAAAATCAGCGAAAATGTTCAGAAAATCACAACGCCCTGCTTTAAAACGCCCTACCGTTTGTTTGACAGAACCACCGGTAAAGCCATTGCGGATTTGATTACCGTGGCAGATGAAACGGTTGATGATAATAAACCCTATGAATTGTTTGATCCCGAACATACATGGAAAAGAAAAACCATTGATGATTTTTATGCCGTTAAATTGCAGGAAAAGGTATTTGAAAAGGGCGAATATATCGGCACGGACAGAACGATCGAGGAAATAAGGAATTACTGTTCGGAACAGATCGAAACATTGTGGGATGAAGTTAAAAGATTTGAAAATCCGCATAATTACTATGTTGATTTATCAGAAAAACTTTGGAATGAAAAACACAGACTTCTTGAAAGTCATAAACTTAAATAACAGGTGATATTATGGAAAATACATTTTATATCGGATGTCATCTTTCCTCCTCCGGCGGATACGTGAAAATGTTTGACGAAGCACAAAAAATCGGTGCAAATACTTTTCAGTTTTTCACGAGAAATCCACGGGGCGGAAAAGCAAAGGATATTGACGAAAATGACACGGCGGAATTTATCAGGTTGTGCGGGGAAAATAATTTCGGCAAAATTGTGGCTCATGCACCTTATACCTTGAATTGCTGTTCCGCTGATGAAAAAATACGTGATTTCGCTTTTCTCACCTTTGAGGATGATTTGAAAAGGATGGAATTTACTCCCGGAAATTATTATAATTTTCATCCCGGAAGTCATGTGGGACAAGGCATTGAAAAGGGGATAGAACTTATCGCCGATATTCTCAACAGAGTTTTGTTTGAGGATATGACCACTACCGTTTTGCTTGAAACCATGGCGGGAAAAGGCAGTGAGGTGGGAAGTAAATTTGAGGAACTCCGTCAGATAATCGACCGTGTTGATTTGAAAGAAAAAATGGGCGTTTGTATTGATACCTGCCATGTTTATGACGGCGGTTATGATATTGTCAATAATTTTGAAAATGTTATTGATGAGTTTGACGGTATTATCGGAATTGACCGATTGAAAGCGGTTCATATTAACGACAGTATGTTCGGCTTTTCTTCTCATAAAGACAGACACGCAAAAATTGACGAAGGATATATTAAAGCGGATGCTTTTGAAAGAATTATAAATAATCCATATTTGAAAAATTTACCCTTTATTCTCGAAACCCCCAATGACCTTGAAGGATATGAAAAGGAAATAAAATTATTAAAAGGTTTATATAAATAACAGATAATATTTTCGGTATGAATTATATTTTTAATCCAACATTGCAGGGAACGGTCTTGACCGTTCCGCTTGCACAGCGAACAGAAAAAAATTATTCTCCAATGTCGTAGGGCGGCCGCTTGCTGCCGCCGAAATCAGATTAACAAACATCGGTAAAATAGTCGAAAGACAATTATATGATTTGGAAAAACGGTACACCAATGTGCGGATTGATAAATATGTGATTATGCCGAATCATATACACTTAATATTGAAAATTCAAAATGCGGCGGCAGCAAGCAGCCGCCCTACGGGGTTTGATAAAAATTATATGTCGAGCGTAGGGAACGGTCTTGACCGTTCCGGGAAACAATACCGATTTCTTCAATTTTCGGCTATACTGAAACTATGTAAAAATCAATATATCTGTTAATCTATTGTCTGATGTCTTAATGCGGAACGGTCAAGACCGTTCCCTACACTCAACTTTTAAATTTTATTAAATCTTTACGGGGTTGAGCAATAACGAAAATTGCAACAATCTATACGTCTATCATCTGACTATCTGCTGTCTGAATGGCAGGAGCAAGCCCCTGCCCTACGCACAATTTATAATTATTATCAAAAAATGAAGGGAACGGTCGACCGTTCCCTACACACGTTTTGAAAAGATTATTATGTAAATTTAATTATGCAAATTTAATTCCGTTCTCGTCAAATGATTTTTTAACATTTTCAATAAGGTAAGATTGAAGTGATGCGAAATCACCTGTTTTACACCATGCCTTTAATGTGTATGTCTGAGATGCACCGTCATTCAAAATAAGTGAAGCGACAGGCTTCGGCTCGTTTATTGAAAGTTCGCTTTCGGCCGCAACCTTAACAAGAAGATTTTTCACGGTTTCAACATCGTTATCATTTGTCAATTTGAAATCAAGTTCAACTCGTCTTGTATCCTTTGCAGACATATCGGTTAAAGACTGATTTGAAATCATACCGTTTGGTACAACAATAACATTATTATCAGGGGTTAAGATTTTTGTATAGAAAACGCTGATGCTTTCAACAGTACCTACAAAATCCCCTGCTTTAATGCTGTCGCCAACAACAAAGGGCTTGCAGATAAAGATGATAAATCCGCCGGCAATGTTTGAAAGACTGCCCTGCATTGCAAGACCGATTGCCAAACCTGCAGAACCTACAAGTGCAACGATTGATGCCATGGGAATTCCCATAACAGCCGCCGCAAGAACCACGATTATGATTTTTAATGCTACGGATAAAATGCTCTGAATAAATGATTTTGCCGTGGGTTCGAGTTTTTTGCTTGATTTTGAGTTTTCAATCTTTTTGGTAATTACCTTCACTATTTTAAATCCGATTAAAATAATGAGCAACGCAATAATTAACTTTGAACCGTATTTCATTACTGCATCTAAGGCTTTTTCCTTGAATGAATCCAAGATTGAAATGGTTTGTACTGTACTTTCTGTCATAAATAGCACTCCTTATGAATATTTTTTATACAGACAACTGATTTATTGTATATTCCAGGTTAGTCGCAAGGCCGAAATATAATTCATCGTATAAATCCAATGTTGAATCCTTTTTAAGATTCATTGCATAGAAATAGGGTGAATTTTTCGGAATGGAAACTTCATTGTTGGAAACCGCTTTTGAAACGGCATAATCGTATCCGTCAACAAATCCGTCTCCGTTGGCATCACCTAAAACGACAATATAATAAGTATCTGTAATTGTTTTTCCGTCTGTATCAATCAAATCCACTCTTGTTCCCGTTCCGAAACCGGACTCCGTTTGAGTGCAGTTAATTGAACCGTATGCACCTACGGTTACAAAATTTTTTATACTGTTTATGCCGGGATTAAGACCGTAGATGATTTTCCTTGTATTATCAACAACACATTTTGTTCCGCTTCTTCCGGATAAAGAAACGGGAACTTTTTTTGCATAAGTAATAGCACACCAGCAGATTTTTTCATTATATAAAATTCTGCCCCATTTATATCCGTTGGCGGTGGTTATTCCGGTTACGGTAATTTCAGTGCCGTATTTCAATGAACCGACACTCTTAAAGGATGTACCGGCACCTTCCCTGACATAAACGCCCTCAGTATCGGTGATTTTCCAAAGTTCTTTCACAGGGGTATATTCAGACTTGTAGCCGTTATATCCGCCGTTTTTTACCAATGTGGGATAATCCTTATACGCAACATCAAGGTCAACATTTCCTTTAATGCCGTCAACACTTCCGCTTGAAGTATATTGCCACAAGCCGTAGGAAGCACTGAAATCCTTACTCGGAGTACCGGAAGAATACCAGGAAGCAAGCCACAGTTCATCATCGGCACCGAGAGATTTTTCATCTAAATAATTATCAAACCAATTTCTGTTTGCATAAGTACCAACAAGCCAACCGGCTTTTTTCATTTCGGAGAAAAATGCTTTTATCATCTTTGTCCTTAAATCCTTCGTCATACCCGAGGCAAGCTGAACTTCGTTTTCCATATCATAATAAACGGGATATTCAAGAACTTTTCCGGAAAGCCATGACAGAAGAGTTTGAGCATCCTTCTTTGCACCGTCAACGGTGGTTGCGTATGTATAAAAATAACATCCGATATTTAATCCGGCTTTTCTTGCACCGTCATAATTTTGTTCAAAATATGTATCCTTGCCCTTTGTGGTACCGGCACGGATAATAACGAAAGATTTACCGGCTTTTTTCACCTTAGCCCAATCAATATTCTGTTCGGCGTTCTGCCACGAGGAAACATCCAATCCATAGGCTAAAATTCCCTTACCGTCCCCGGCTCCGCCTGCAAAACCCACAATAATACTGCCGAGCAAAGTAATAAGAGTAACTACCACAGACAAAAAAACAATTATTTTTTTATTTGCTTTGTTTCTTTTCATAATCATATCCTCGCTGAATATCATAAAATTATTATATAACAATGTAAATTTTTTGTCAATAAAGAAAGTCGCTTTAACAAAAATTACTTTTTTTATTACATAATTGTAAACATTTCCATTTTCTCTTGATTTTTCCTGAAAAAGGTCTAAAATATATTTTAGCACTCAATGATTGAGAGTGCTAATTTCGACAATAAATTATTTTTATATTGGAGGTACTTACCATGACCATTAAACCACTTAGCGACAGAGTCGTTGTTAAACTCGTTGAAATCGAGGAAACAACTTCAAGCGGAATTATCCTCGCTTCCTCTGCACAGGAAAAGCCCCAGATTGCTGAGGTCGTTGCAGTAGGTCCCGGCGGAATTGTTGACGGTAACGAAGTTAAGATGAATGTTAAAGTCGGCGACAAAGTTATTACAAGCAAATATTCCGGAACGGAAGTTAAGATCGACAAAGAAGAATACACTATCGTTCGTGTTAATGATATTCTTGCAATAGTAGAGTAATTTCAGGAGGTTTTCATATTATGGCAAAACAGATTATTTACGGCGAGCAGGCAAGAAAAGCCCTGCAGGCAGGCATAGATAAGCTCAGCGATACAGTTAAAATCACACTCGGCCCCAAGGG
>JAZUKF010000123.1:0-2874 GCA_045643165.1 Acutalibacteraceae bacterium
TCACCGTGTTTACCTGCATTTATCACAAAATCAATTTCATATGTTTTACGTTTTCTACACCCGTCCTGCGTTTCAACCGTATCAACCACACCAACATCTACACAATAATTTCTTGTACACAATTCATTATAAATGATATTTTCCATCAAATGTGTTTCCTCCATTTGACGGAAATTCAGACGGGCATTTCTCAACCCGGAATCGATGCAGTAATATTTATTCGGATATGAAAAATATTTTCTTCCCTTTATATCATAACGTGATGCCTTTGAAAAAAGAAAAGAATCCGTTAAATAACTAATATATATGCTTATTGTTTCACTATCTGCTTTTATATTTCTATGTGTTGCAAGTGTATTAGCAATCTTAGCGGAATTTGTAAGAGAACCAACCGCAGATGACAATTCATCAGCAATCATTCCGAGAGTTTCAGGATATAAAATATTATGACGTTCCAAAATATCCTTTAAATACGTTTCATTAAACAAATCGGAAAGATATTTTTTCTTATCAAAATCATTTTTAAGCATATTAACATACGGCAATCCGCCAAATGTCATATAATCCGCTAATAAATCCGCTTTATCTCCACCGTAAACTTCGTATAACTCGGAAAAAGACAGCGGACTTATATGAAGTTCATCACCTCTTCCGCGAAATTCGGTTGAAATATCATTTGACAGCATTTTGGAATTTGAACCCGTAACATAAATATCCACATTGCCATTTTGTAAAAGAGAATTAAGAACATCATAAAATGACACATATATTTCAGGATTATCCTGTATTTTTTTCTTTCCGACAAATTGTATTTCATCAAGAAAAACGTAGTATATCTTTTTTGAATCATTTATTTTGTTCTTCAAAAATTCAGATAACGCCAACGGATCACGATACACAGCATTAAAAACATTATCAAGAGCCAGAGAAATAATATTATCCTCTGACACACCATCGTTAATCAAATACTTTTTGTACAAATTAAACAGCAAAAATGATTTTCCGGAACGTCTTACCCCGGTTATAACTTTAACAAGACCATTTTCACGCTTTTCAATCAAACGTGAAAGATATTCTTTTCTCTCAAATATCATACTGTCGTTCATATACTTTCATCCTTTCGGTTTTTATGTGAATAATCACATTATTTCCGATTGGTTGCATTATATACCTTTTTGCTTAAATTGTCAACAACTTAAAATCAAACCCCGTACACAAACCAAATATAAATATATGCGGGAATGATTGCTGCCAGCGTAAAAGGAATACCGATTTTAAAGAAATCGGAATTTTTAACGGTATAGCCCTCTTTACGAAGAATACCGATACCGGTAATGTTGGCTGATGCACCTATGGGAGTGCAGTTTCCACCCAATGTTGCACCGGACAGCAAACCGAAATACAACAATGTGGGATCCATTTTCAAGGCAGTTGCAAGACCTGTAACTACCGGAATCATTGTGGCAACATAGGGAATATTGTCGATGAATGCGGAAATAAGAACAGATGCCCATACGATAACGGTATAAAGGAAGAATATATTTCCGCCCCCTGCTTTGGCAAGGAGATTTGCCGCAGCATCTATGACACCCTGTTCGCTTATTGCACCGATCATCAGGAACAAGCCTACAAGAAGTCCGATAGTTTCATAATCTATTGATTTGATCGGTTTTGTTATGGCGGAAATATCTTTCTTTTTGATAAAATTAACTATGATACCTACTACCATTAAAGCACAGCAAATCAATCCGTTTGTAATTGCGGGCTTGTTGGGAATAAATGATGCAATAATCAGCAGAACGACAGTACCGAGAAGCAAAATTGAAGGAACATAATCCGTAACCTCGGTACGGACGGTATTATTCTCAATAGGCTTTTTCTCTTTTCGGAAAAGGAAATACAAAATAAGTGCAGACATCAATGCACCGATTTCCACCGCAAAGAAGATACTGAGTTTACCTTTATACCAAAAGAAATCCATAAAACTCATATCAAGTGCAGAACCCAGCATAATTGCCGTTGTATCGCCCACAAGTGTAGCCGCACCCTGCAAGTTTGACGAAACGGCTATGGAAATGATAAACGGAACAGGATTTGTTTTAAGTTTTTTACAAATTTCAAGTGCAACGGGTGCCACCATCAGCACGGTTGCAACATTATCAACAAATGCGGAAATAATTCCGGCAAAAAGTGCAAGGGCAACCGCCGCCCATTGAACAGAAGGAATATGCTCCATCAGAATATCAGCAAGACGTTCCGGCATTCTGCTTTCAATAAACAAATCAACAACGCCCATTGTACCGATAATCATTAAAAGCACGTTAAAATCAAGACTGCCGATAATATTGTTGTAGGACAACATTCCGCTGAAAATAAAAATCAATGCAGAACCCAGAGCAATATACGGTCTGTATTTACTGAATATCATCATCAGAACGTATGTAACTGCAAACAAAATAACGGCGTATATCATATTTAATCAAAATCCTTTCCGCTTAATTAAAGACATAAAAATAACGACTACCCTTTCAAACGGAATTTTCCGAAAAAAGATAGTGAAAAACATCCCGGAGAATATACCTGCGAAAATGAAAACTCCCGGCAGATATTTCTCCGTGGAAACTATTTAAACAAAACCGATTATTTGCCTAAAAGAAATGTCTTCTGTTTTTTTGATATGATATTATAACATAAAAATCATACAATTTCAATAGATATGGAAAAATTTTTATAAAAAATCGCAAAAATCAGGGAATATTTTTAAATGATTATTTAACAAGCGTCCGAACATTCGGTTAGGCTGGCGGGAGTTGAACTCCGTTACGGTTTGGCTCGCCGCCTTTTCCCATCGGTTTTGCACTCATTTTTGAAAGG
>JAZUKF010000124.1:0-5548 GCA_045643165.1 Acutalibacteraceae bacterium
TCATGATTGGGGTTGCAGGTTTCCGGATCTTCTCCGCAGGCACACATGCTGAGAATACCTGTAAGGAATTTCATAAGTTCGTCAAGGTCTGCTCTTGCAGTTTCAAAATTCTGCATATTGGGATTTTCCATAACCTTATGATAAATCTCGTTAAATTCCTTTTCATAAGCCTGAAGTTTTTCGGAATCCGCATCATCACCCTTTGATGCTTCATGATTATATGACATGTGAACAAGTTGGATTTTCTGCATAAGTTCATTCAAACCTTCGTCAGCATCATTTTTTTCTTTTGCGGCCATAAACACTTTATAACGTGCATCTTCCTGTATTGCCGCTCCTAACTGTCTTGCAAGTTTTTCAAGATCCATTTTAAATTACTCCTTTACAGATAAACATAATTATATTTTTAATTCCTTTCGGAATTTGTTTACATTTTAAACAATTTCACCTTTAACTATCCATGTTAAAGGTTCCGTTACCTTTACATCGACAAATTTTCCGATAACGCTTTCGTCTGCCGTAAATTCTATAATAATATTTCCTGATGTTCTTCCCGAAATGTAACCTTCACCGCATTTGCCCTTTTCCTCGGCAAGAACACGGTAAATTTTACCGTTCATCCCGGCGGTTCGCTGTGCTGCGATTTTTTCCTGAACATCCTGCAACTGTTTAAACCATTTACCCTTTTCCTCACGGCTTACGGGATCCGGCATATCCGCCGCCTTCGTCCCCTGCCTGGGAGAATAGATGAATGTATAAAGAGAAGTATATTTTACCTCCTCAACGAGAGAAACTGTATCGCAAAACTCCTCATAGGTTTCACCGGGAAATCCCACGATAATATCGCTTGTGATTGATAAATCCGGCATAACCTTTCTTGCATATTCAATGAGGGAAAGATATTTTTTCCTGTCATAATGACGGTTCATTTCCTTTAACACTCTGTCATTTCCGGACTGAACGGGAAGATGAAGATGCTTTGCCACCTTACTGCATCCCGCCATGGTGTCAAGAAGTTCCTCAGTGCAATCTTTCGGATGAGATGTCATAAAACGGATAGTAAAATCTCCCTCGATATCATTGAATTTTGAGAGAAGTTCGGCAAAATTGATTTTTTCATCAAGACCTTTGCCGTAAGAGTTGACATTCTGCCCCAAAAGGGTAATATCTTTAAATCCGCTGTTTATTATTTCTCTTGCCTCTGATAAAATTTCTTCACTTCCACGGCTTCTTTCCCTGCCTCTCACATAGGGGACAACACAGTACGAACAGAAATTATTACATCCGTACATAATGGGCAGCCATGCTCTGATTGTACCGTCCCTGTAAACGGGATTTCCCTCCGCAATGGCTAAATTTGAATTATCGGTATCGTAAACACGTTTTGAAGAAACAAGTTTATTATAAATAATCTCCGGAAGTTTATGAGAAACATGGGTTCCGAAAACAATGTCAATAAAAGGATAACTTCTCCGGACTCTTTCTTCAACATGCTTTTGCTGTACCATACAACCGCAGAGAGCGATAATAAGATCGGGATTACTGCTTTTCAGCACTTTTAACCGTCCGATATTGCCGAAAACTCTGTCCTGAGCATGTTCTCTCACGGCACAGGTATTAAATAAAATCAAATCCGCCTTTTCAACCTCGGATGTAAAATCATATCCCATTTGAGATAAAAGACCTTTCATCCTTTCACCGTCCGAAACATTTCCCTGACAACCGAAAGTTCTGACAAAAGCCAACGGTTTTCTTGAATGAAAACGTGTTTTCAGAACGGTGCTTACAAGGGAAGAATATTCTCTTTGTTTTTCAATAATTTCCTCGGAAATTCTGCTTGTTCCGTTACCGATAGTTTCCAATGTTATCCTCCGAAAGTGAAAAAATCACCATAATAAATCAGTTTATTTATTATACTATATTATTGTCAATTGTGCAATAGGAAAAGAATTACATTTTTGTAAAGAATTAAAGAAAAAACAGTTGTGAAGCGAAAAATACTTTCCGCAAATTCACAACTGTATTTTTATAAATTATTTATCAGAATTCCTCGTCATAATTCCTTCTTGATAAAACATAGATAATTGCCGCAGCACCTGCACAGACAACGATTACAACAACCGCTATAATTTTAAATGTTGCTTTCTTGCCGTCTTTTTTTGAAACAGCATTTGTGGTATATTCGGTTCTGTGTGTTGTTGTTTCGTAACTGCTGTAATCATCCTCGCTGTAATCTTCCTCTGAAATGTATTCCTCGATTTCAGTAGTTTCTTCCTCTGCCGTTAAGTCGGATGACCGAACGGTAGTAGCCGGTTTGTTGCCGTTATCAGGAGTTTTCACGGGATTTACCGTCTGCACGGTCTTTTTCTCAACCGTCTTTTTTGTAACAGGGGCTTTTGTTACATTTTTCTTTGTTGTAGATGTTCTTTTTGTGGTTTTTGCCTTAGCCGAAAGAATAACATTACTGCTTCCCGATGAAATATTTAATTCACTGGTTCCGTCAAGTCCGAAGGTATTATCGGAATCGCAAACAACACTGATAGGTGTTGATGTTCCGTTTTTAGCCTTTTTAAACTTGATATTTACAACTGTTCCGTCAGATTTACTGCCGGAACCGGAATTTTCACCTACGGTAATGTTCAAACCGCTTCCGCTTCCGATATTACTGAAAACATACATGGATGAGGAAAGCGCACTTCCGCCTGAAACATCAACGGGAGTAAGAACAGAACTGTCATAATCAACGGACATTCCCATTCCTTTGAAACCGCTGTTGTTTTTGATGTTTACGGCAACATTTACTTCATCATCCGTTTCACTGCCCTTCATAACCGAAAAAAACGGTGAAGCGGCAAAAGCGGACATACCGATAAGTACATCAAGCGACAAGGCAACCGCAATCGCTAAAATAAAACTTATTACTCTATTTCTTTTCATATTATACAAGCTCCTAAATACCATAACTAATTTTTGATTAAATTACAGGTAATTTCTTTTGAATGTTGAGTTTGTAAAATTCAACTTTGATTGTTTCCTTATAAACCTTACCGGTTGTTGATGTAATTTCTGCTGTAATATTAGCACGGCAATGCCAAATTCTGCCGGGAGTTACAAGACCGGTTTCGGAAACTACAAGACGTTTGGAATCACTGCTCCATTTTACGCTCTTAACCTTATCTCCGATAATTCCCGCTTTAAGCTGAACACTCTGCTTTTTATATGCTGAAAAGAAAGGAACCTTCTGATAATATGCTTCATCAATGGCATTATCCGCCGTAGCCGATGATGCATAAATTACGGGAGATTTTATCTCAACATATCCGTCAACCGTTTTAAATGCAGGTGCATTTTCTTTTGCGTCAACAATACTGTTCTTCGGGAAGTCAAGTTTAACGGTTGCATATCCCTTTGCCTTGGGAAGAACTTTAAACTTTAATGTACATACCGTTCCGTTTTTAGATGTATTTGTAAGACCGTTAAAATAGAGTATTCTTACTCTGCCGTCATAAGCTTCTCCGATTGAGAAAGCATTTTTTGCAAAAACATCTCCGTTTGAGCCGGAAACAAATTCAAGTTTAGTTGAGTCGAAAACAACATAGGGATTTACGGCACAAACCGCTTTTGAATTTGCAAGAGTAACCTTTACGGTTACCGTGCTTCCCTGAGTTGCCGCCTTAACGGGAACAACGGTAAATGTCATATCGGATGCGGCTGAAGTTGAAATTGTCATACCGATAACGGGAAGTAATACAGTTAAAGCAAGAATAATTGATAAAACTCTTTTTATCTTTCTCATGATGCACTACCCTCCGAATTATTTATTTTTTCCATACAGTCTCTCCAAAGGAAGTCAACACGGTTTTTAGTAATGGTATACGTATCAATCTTCTTGAAGTTTGTTGTATCAAGGAATCCGACTTTTGAGAAGCCCTTGTCGGCAAGACCTTTGGCGAAAAGTTCCGCCATTGCAGTATTCTGGAAATCAATAGTACCTCTCATAATAAGCTGTGCATGAGGCTTGGACATATTTGTATAATCCGTAAGGGCACCGAGTTTAAATCCGGTGATCCACCAATGTTTATCATAAGGACGGGTGAATGCAACCTCTTTATCCTTATAAATAGTCATTTCCATTCCCACAAGGTCATCATCGTTTGCACAGTCGTAATGAGGAGTCAGTCTGTCGGCAGATTTGGAATAAATACCGATTTCTCCGCCGTATGCAATCATTCCGTACTGTCCCTTCCAGGGCTGAACCATCCATTCCTTATCGGAACCGTCCGGATTCTTTCCGTAATTGAACTTAACACGGAAAGTATCGAAATACATCCATGTATAGGGTGCCGCAGAGTCATACAATGCATTATAACCGAAGTTTCTCTGCCACGGGTCTGATTCAGTATAGAAAATTCCGTCGGGAGTAACTTTAAAGGAGAATACTTTAAATACATCAAGGTCAATAACCGCATTCTTCTTTGAAGTAGTCAACATTCCCGAAAGAATATTGATATCATTCTGATTTACTTTTCCGTCACCGTTAAGGTCGGTGGCACGTTTGTTATAGTTAAGTTTTTCTTTATTGACAACAATTCTCGAAAGTCTGACAAGGTCGGCAACATCCACGCTCTTGTCATCGTTTACATCACCGGCAATAATCTCTTTATAATAAAGTTTAAAAGAAGTTTGCTTGTTGAGATAATCAACCATAATCACGTTGTCGCCGGCAACAAGCTGAGTCGCAAATTCCAAATCGAACTTATATCCCATAAACTTCAGATTTTTATTATCATTATATCTGAACGTATATGTATCCGATGTTCCGGAACCGCAATCATTATATACAACCTGAATTTCAAGTCCCGATAAATCTACATCGGCACTTGCATCGAAACCGTAGTTGTATTCGGTTTTTGCAGGTCTTTTCGTAACCGTAAGGCTCTTGACAGGTGTTGTGCTCATATAAACCTGGAAGTCCGCCTTCTGTCCGCCGTACTTAATGATAACTTTGTTTGCACCGGTTTTCAAAGGTCTGTTATAATAAACCGCCATTTCCGCCGTTGCCACAGGATTTGTTGTTTCTCCGCCTTGCTGAGATGTTTGTTCCGCAACTTTATCAACCTGGGAAAGTTCTCCTGCATAAAGGACCTTTGAGTTATCAACGTAAACCGTTTTTGTCGTAAGGTCGCTGTATCTTACCGTAAGCTTTGCTCCGCTGAGATCAACAACATCATCCGGAGAAATATAATAAACCTTGTCCGGAAGTTGCGAAACGGTAAGTGCTACCGCTTCAGCGGATGATACAGTTGCGATACCCAATGCACATGCCGATAAAATAACCATGACACTGAGTATGATGCATAATGTCTTTTTCAAGTAATTCACCTCATGTTTCTTAAAAAATTAAATCTATATTTATTTCCAAACAGGAAAATAAAAGATTACAAAACAAAATCTCTGTTTCAAAACGAATTTCCAAAACAGAGATATGTTTTATTGGTTAATTCGCTAATTAAAATAAAGCGATAAGCTTATCAATACCTTTTACGAT
>JAZUKF010000125.1:0-4197 GCA_045643165.1 Acutalibacteraceae bacterium
AGCCAAAATTACAAATATCTATCCGTCTATCATCTGTTATCTGCTGTCTGAACGGCAAGCACCTGCCCTACGCAGGATTTAAAATTTTTATCAAACATTTTGGACGGACATTATATACCGTATTTTGTTTTAAGTCTTTCAAGTTTCTTGCCGACAGGTTTATAAAGTAAAAGCAAAAAAACCACATTTGAAACGGCATATACAACCGTTACGGGTATTGCTGACACAAGGAGGGAAAGATATTTTTTTACATTAAAAAATCCGTCAGACCAGAATACCGTCCACACATCAAGAAACAAAGAATAAATTATCCCGGAAAAAATTCCGAAAAGTGAAAGTATTATTTTATTCTTTGAAAGATATTTTGAAAACAATGCGGCAAACAAACCGATTATTCCCCACGAAAACATCTGAAACGGTGTCCAGGGACCTTGACCGAAGATGAAATTTGAAATAAGTGCGGAAAATGCTCCGCATAAAAATCCGGCTTCCGCACCTAAATACATTCCGCAGATGACGACGATCGCCGTTACAGGCTTAAAATGGGGAAGCCACTCAAAAACAAATCTGCCCGCAACGGAAAGAGCGGTCATAACCGCAATTATCACAATACGTTCCAAATCAGTTTCGTTATGCTCAAAATGAATGATAAAAGGTATCATTGAAATAATCGCAACGGCTATTATGGTGAAAGCGTACTGTTTATCATTAAAAATTAAACTTCCTCCCACAACCACGGCGGGCACAAGTAAGACAAAAAGGACATACGTTAAAAGTTTCTTTATTTTCAAGATTTATGTCCCCTTCCGTTTATCTCGCACAGTTTTATAACGTCATCACAGGTTACGGCTTTATCAAAAAATTCCCGTGAAATTCTTGATGCGGCGGTGGTATAAAAATCATTTTCGGAGAAAAATTCTTTCGGTTCATCTTCGGAAATAATTTCACCGTCAAAAAACAAAGCACATCTTTCTCCGTTTTCTGCGGCAAACTCAATATCATGAGTAACAATGATAACGGTGATATTCCGCTTTTTGAGGAGCGAAAGAATACTTGCAAAATTCTTTTTTGAATAACCGTCCATACCCTTTGTAGGCTCGTCAAGGAGAAGGATTTTCGGTTCGGTCAGCAGTGCTTTTGCAATGGCACATTTCTGCTGTTCTCCTCCGCTTAAATCGTAGGGGTGGAAAGCGGATAAATGAGAGATATCCAAAAGATTCATAACTTCATCAATCATTTCTTTTGTTTTATTTTCATCATAGGAATTTATTTTGCAGATATCGTAAAAATCTTCATAAACCGTTTCTTTCAGAAAAACATTCTGAGGATTTTGCGGTACGGAACACAGGCAGTTTTTATAAAGAGAATTGTTTTTATATTCACCGATTTTCCTGTCAAAAATTTTTATTTTTCCTCTGTACGCTTTACCGATACCGGAAATCACATTGAGAAGCGTAGTCTTTCCCGCACCGTTTGCGCCTAAAATCATATATGTTTCATTTCCATATACGGAAAAATTCACGCCCTTTAATATGTCCGCACCGTTCTTTGAATAGCGGAAGAAAACATCTTTACAGGATAAAATTTCCTTACCTTTTTCGGTAATCTTTTTATCAAGTTGATTTATTTTATTATCAAAATTTTCGGTGATAAATTCTCTGCCCTCTCTGACGGAAACAGGCATTTCACATGAAAAATCAAAATGATTTTTTATCCTTGCCGATACAGGCAGACAGCAGTTCAGTTTATGATTTTTCAAATCTTCACAAACGTTTTCGGGCTTTCCGTCGGTGAGAATTTTCCCCTTCTCCATAACAACAATTCTGTCCGCATACTGAAAAGCATCTTCAAGTCTGTGTTCAACGAGAATGACCGTTAAAAGCAAATCACGGTTCAGTTTTTTTAATGTCTGAATAAATCCGGATGCTGCGATGGGATCAAGTTGAGATGTAGGCTCATCAAGTATCAGAATTTTAGGCGACATTGCCATAACGGAGGCTAAATTCAGAAGTTGTTTTTCTCCTCCGGAAAGTTCATCCGTTTTTTTGTGATACCACTCACCTATTCCGAAATAACTTGCCATTTCTCCCACACGCAAACGTATTTTATTACGGGGAACGCCGATATTTTCAAGACCGAATGCAAGTTCTTTCCAAACCTTGTCCGTTACGATCTGACTTTCGGGATTTTGCAAAACAAAACCTATCTCGCTTGAAGTGATCTTCCTGTCAGCAGTAAAAATATCCTCTCCGTTATACATAACGGAACCTGTTATTTCACCGTAGGGTGTTAAATCAGGCTTCATCATTTTCAGAAGTGTGGTTTTACCGCATCCGGATTCACCGCATATCACGATAAATTCACCGCTGTTGACGGAAAGATTTACCCCGTCAAGGGCGTTTTTATTAGTAAACGGATAAGAAAATGTTAAATTTTCGATATGTAAAATTTCCATTTCAAACTCTCCTTAATCTCCTGGATAAACGGTATGAAACACAAAACCGTGAATGAAATATATGTCAGCACGGAAACAAAATTAAAGTTAAATTCACTTATCCCGGGATAAAAATAAAAGTAAACCGATTTTGTCGCCATACCGTAAAGGGTGATAAATGCAAAAATTAAAGATACCGAAAAAAGAATAAAATCACGGTATGTAAATTTAAACAAAGAATAACTTGTCCTGCCTTTAAGTCCGTACCCTCTGGCTCTCATTGAACGGGCAGTATCTACGGAATTTTCAAATGACCATGTTATCAATGCGGAAAATACACGTATTCCGCTTCGCAGTTTATCGGTAAAACTTTTTGACGAATACAGTCCCATCCCCTTTTGTGCATCGGAAATTTTTTTCATTTGGCGTTTTAATACGGGAATATAACGTACCGTCATGGTGATTATCAAGGCGGTTTTCGGCACGGTTTTTGAAAAGAGATACATAAATTTATCTTCCGTCATTATCTCCGTATAACTTCTGCACCACATTATTACCGCAAGGAACAAAAGTGCGATATCAACGCCGTACAGCACCGCTTCAAGTGTTACCGGATTGCCGTTCATGAAAAACAAAGGTGTAATTCCGTTATGGGAAAACAGCGGATTTAACAACGATACAAGAATAAACATGGGAAGATAAAAACGTAAATCGTTTATGAATTTTTTCCCCTGTTCAAGAATAAGTAAAAAACAAATTCCCCCCGATGTTGACACAAAAAGCATAATCGGATTAACCGTAAACATCGAGAAAGAAAGCACGCTGATATAATAAAAGAAAAGTACGGCAGGATGAAATCCACCGAAACTGCTTGTCTTTTCAATCATTTTTCTTCTCCTTTCTCAAAACGGCAACCCACATCATGACCGAGATTGCAGGTATAAATTATTTCGATAAAATCTCCGTCTTTCAATTTGTATTTTGAAATTCCGTATTGCGGAAATTCTCCGTTCACCCGGTACATCCATCCGGAAAGTTCTCCGCAGGAAAATTCATACAGATGATTTATACCCTGAATATACGCACTGCCGAAATTATTTTCTTTCGCTCCCTGATACTCAAACTGTATTTTATTTTTCCTTACGCACCGTTCAAGCACATCGAAAACGGTATCATTTTCACGAAGGACACATTCCGTCTTTTCAAGAATAACTCCGTCATCGGGTATGTAATCGGAATTTTTCAAACTTTCATCAAGCATATCATAATTATCAAGAACGGTTTTACAGTCAACGGACAAAAAGACCGTTTCGCTGTCCTGTTTAATATCGTCAATATGGGTGATATAGTATTCCTTTACCGACTGAAAATCAGTCCCCATGATAAGAATAATTACAGCAACAATCAGTGCGGATACGGCGAGAATATCTTTTTTCATGATAAGTCCTCACCTTCCCGATTTTTCCGACATTTTATTCTTCTGATTATACTTATTGTCAAAGCGGAAACAATGATTATTATAATAAAAATTGCAATATTTTTTTCTCTTTTGTCGGAGATTATTTTTGCATTTCGGATGGTATTTTCATCAATGTTTTCTACGGAATTTACATCGGATTTTTTCGTTTTGTTTTTCGCTTCGGTAATCGCTTTTTCTTTTTTAACGGAAGAAATATTTTTTTCGGCAACAGTTTCACTTTCGGATATTTTCTTATGGGAAACCGTTGATTTTTCGGTGATATTTTTCATATCGGAAAAGTCAT
>JAZUKF010000126.1:0-2506 GCA_045643165.1 Acutalibacteraceae bacterium
ATTCTGTATGGAATCGAAGCCGGTTCAAAGAAAAGTTCAATAGCGGACACAATAGGCAAAGACAAGTCTACAATTGGAAAAGAAATCAAGCTGCATCGTATTTTAAAGCACAAATGTCATATGCCGCCTGAATGTACGAATTACAAAAAATGTGTTTTCGGCAGGAACTGTACTTTGGATTGTCCTACTGTTTTAGTTCTCTTTTACTTATAGAATGCAATCCAGCTGTGAACAAACTCGCCCGGCTTGCCAAAGAGATTGACAGATTTTCCATCGTTGTTTCGATACTTTGAATAACTGCTTTTGCCGCCCATGTCAAGATAGACGGCTTTTTTGACCCCAATATCCACAACAGACCGAATAAAATCATCATAATACATAGGGGTAACGCTTTCTATAATACAGACCTTGCCGTTCAGCTCCGCAAGCGTACGAAAACAGCGCAGCTTTCCGATTCTGAAATCCATTGCTTTCCCGTCCCATACGGTCATAAACTGCTCAAAGCCATCTCCACCGTGCTCGGCTGCCAGTTTTACGGCGGCATCGGGATTATCAAGGACAAAATTCGCCTGACCGTCATAGAATGTGAACGCACTCAGATTATCCTCATCGGCTCCTTCATTATAAATTCCGTCCTGTGCATGGGCACCGACCACATTCTCATGTCGAAATGAAAACTCCTCTTTCCTGAAAAATGCAGAAGTAGCAAAATAGGTAAGATTATCATCCTCCATAGATGGGCAATTATCGAATACGGCTGCTATTTTTTTATATTTCGGAAAAAGGATATACAAATCGTCGGTTTGGAAAACATAGCAATTTTCCGCTTGCTCTACGGCTTCCATGTCAAGGACGGAAATATCACCTGATGCATCAGGTTTGAGAACCGCATGAAACTGCGATGCCATCGTTAAATATAAATAGATCGCTACAGCAATCGTGCAGAATGCACTGATTCGGATCAGGAAAAGCAACAGCCGCAGAAAGCGGTTTGCGGGTGCACGATTTTCTAACAGATACCAAAACAGTCCCATTGCCTGCACGGCGGTCAGTGCATAAAAGCCATAATTTATAATACTAGGTAAACCACGAATCAGCAAAATCATAGTCAGGCAAAAAATACACAGCAACATTCCAAATAAATGGGCGAGAGCGTAATATGCGTTTTTCTTTGTTTTCATAATCAGTTCTCCTTTCTTTATTTTCGAGAAAACAACACCTGTCCGTCCACTGTCAATACCATATCACAGCACGCAATAAGAATAAAAAGACACAGGTCAGAAAGGTAGGAAACCGCATCGGTAAGTTGTAATAAAAAAAGACCGCCCATCAACCATCTTTCCGCTATCATAATCAAAAAGCAGATGAGCAGCAAGACAACAGATGCTTGGTTCACAACCATTTTAGTACGGCTGCTGGCTTTACCTAATTTAATCGTAAAATGGTTGGAGGTAACGATCAATATAACAAACGCCACCATAATGTAACCGGAGAAGAGCATACAGAAATACAGCCCTTTTGAAACAATGCCTTCCACGCCAAGCTGGAGTGCCTGCTCCGTCAGATAAAGGTAACGGCAAAGCTCAAGCAACAAAACAGCACCTGTCAAACCGCTGAGATTGATTAAATCTTCTGTCCGATATACCACAATCAATCCTGCACAAAGAACCGTACACAAAAGAGGAATAGCTGCACGGAGAACTGTCAATTGACCCTGTGTCGCCGTCAGAATAATACTGATAGGAAAAAGGACAAGTGCGGCAATAGCCGCAGTATAAAAAGTTTTTTTGTTGAGAAACAGCATACGGTAGCGAATCATATTGTTTTCTCCCCCTTACTGAATATCAGATAACAATATCAAATATCAAATTTAAAATAAAAATCACAAATGGTAACGATTTGTTCGGCATTTTTTACCGTAGCCCATACGTTTTTGTATATTATTTCATAGTGCAATATCTTTTTGTGTTTGTCAATGGCTTTTCTATATTTTTTCAGGAACTTCCGATAACACCTTTGTTTGTATAAAAATATTTTTGAAGAAGACATAGGGACGGTTCTATGTCCTGTTGGATTGAAGACAACGGGACGGTTCTATGTCTTGTCTGCCGTTTATTCTTTATTCCTGCTTTCTTTCAAAATCCGTTCGATTATACTTTTTGAAACTCCGGTTAATCTGTTCAACTGACGGATTGAAACTCCTTTATTATGCGCTATGAGCATATCCTTTTTCTGAATTTCCGTCGGCAGCTGCTGAAACTCGGTTATATTTTTTGTCCGACTGATTTTATTCAGCATTTTTTGTGCGGCTTCATCATTTAGTCGCAACGGCTTTTCAAATTTTACAAAAAGCTCAGTATCGTCAATCGGTTCGTTGAAATAATCCAAAAGTTGTGTTCTGCCGCCCGAAATCAGAACAGCGACGGAAGTATCAACAAAGCTATTATTGTTTTCATTGTCATAACAACGATAACTGCTGAATTTGTATTCCAAACCTCCCGGCAAG
>JAZUKF010000127.1:0-3139 GCA_045643165.1 Acutalibacteraceae bacterium
TAACATAAAGAATCAAATTCCGAATGATCTCCGAAAAGGAAGTTCGTTATTCCCTTTTCCGCAATCAAGTTCTCTATTGTCTTTTTGACACGCTCTCTTAACTCCGGACTGTCCTTGATTTTTCTGTGTCCGATAAAACAAGCTGAATGTTCCATTTTGCCCTCCGTTCTGTTGCGTATTGACGCTGTAATCGAGAATTATCACCAACATTATAACTCTTGTATCGTAAACTTTCAACAGATATTGTATTTTTAAGCGAAAAGATTTTCTCTGTATTTATAGTACAATACTTATAAAGAGAGGTGATAGAAATGATCGATGAGCATTTTATAGCAAACCGTGTTACAGAGTTGCGGCTCAAAAAAGGTGTATCGGAATACAAGATGAGCATGGATATGGGACACAGCAGTAGCTATATCCACTCTATCGCATCCGGCAAAACGCTCCCTTCAATGAGCGAATTTCTTTATATGTGTGACTATCTCGGCGTCACTCCGTCGCAGTTCTTTGACGAAACCGGAAAAGAAGTACAAGAACTCAGAACATTGCAACAGTTTTCGGAAGATTTATCTAAGGATGATCTCGAAGCCTTGATTCTTATGGCACAACGGCTGTGTAAAAAGAAATAACAACAAAACCTCGGAACAGCTATCCGCGTCGGACAAACTGCTCCGAGGTTTTCTTTACTTTATCATCTCATCCCACATCTCGCTTGTATCACTTGAAAGCAGTTGTTCAAGCTGTGCGATCTGCGTTTCGTCGAATCCGTATCGTTCGATTATCTCATCTTTCGTGAGCGGTACAATGTCGATATACAAGTCAAGCACGGTCACATATTCCTCAACCACGGTAAAACTTCCGTCGTCGAGCGGAATATATTTCCGCCTTGTCACTATTATAAAGATTATCAGCTGCATTTTTTTGCTTTTTGAAGTATTGTCAATACTTTGCCGTAAACATTGATATCATAGATATCGATTGAAGTTCTGCACACTCTTCCTATTTGATTTTTGCATTCAGAAAATTCTTCTTCAGCAGCTTTTAATTGTTTTTTTGAAGTATTGATCAGCGTAGATACTATTAGGTTGCGTTCCATCTTATCTTCTAAAAACAAGTAATATTTTTAACCAATATTTTGGTTTTTTATATCTATAACTATCTGCAAAACACATTTATTATTATTGTCTTCTCCCACTTAACAGCATACCCATTCGCCACAGCCGTACCGCTTTTAGGCTGATACGTTGTAACAGAACGGCCTGATTCTTTGCGTCTGCTTGGCATATACTCAGTATCATAGTAAAAGACACACACCTCGCTTTCACGAATCATATTTTGATTTCTCTCAACGTACCCGGCTTTTCCTGCTTTGCTTACTCCTTTCGGACAAATGCTGCCCTCATATCCTTTCAGCAGAAATCGCATCGTATATTCCTCTGCATTTTCATAATCCTTTCGGAAGTGTATCCGCCTTATGTGCGGGTACACTTTTTGCATTTCCGTGACAGTCTTATAACATAAAGAATCAAATTCCGAATGATCTCCGAAAAGGAAGTTAGCTATTCCCTTTTCCGTAATCAAGTTCTCTATTGTCTTTTTGATATGCTCCCTTAGCTCCGGACTGTCCTTGATTTTTCTGTGTCCGATAAAACAAGCTGAATGTTCCATTTTGCCACCCTCAATCCATTTTGAATCTACACAATAAATATTGTATCGAGTTTGTGTTGATATGTCAATAAATTTGAATGAATTAACCCGTTATTTTGTGGGTATATATATAGTACAATCATATAGGGGTGATGTGCTATATGGAAAAAGATGATTTTATCAAACGACTTATCGAGTTAAGAATGAACAAAGGCGTGTCTGCCCGTGATATGAGTCTGTCGCTCGGGCAAAGTCCGTCGTATATCAACAATATCGAATGCGGTAAAAATTTACCGTCAATGACAGTGTTTTTCTACATCTGCGACTATCTACGGATCACGCCGCAGGAGTTTTTCGAGACTGAAAACACAAATCCCACAAAGGCGCACGAGTTATTAAGTATAGTAAAAGGGCTCAGCAACGAAAAGCTCGATAACCTTATCGCGTTAGCAAAAAATATAAAATAACATGACAAAAAACCGGATCAAACGACTACTACATCGTCTGACCCGGTTTTCTTTACTTTATCATCTCATCCCACATCTCGCTTGTATCACTTGAAAGCAACTGTTCAAACTGTGCGATCTGCGTTTCGTTGAATCTGTATCGTTCGATTATCTCATCTTTCGTGAGCGGTACGATGTCGATATACAAGTCAAGCACAGTCACATATTCTTCCACCACGGTAAAACTTCCGTCGTCTTGCGGAATATATTTCTGCCTTGTCACTACCCTCTCTCGTGTTGACACGGTGTACGGGTTTATCTCGCGGTAGATCTGCTTCACCATATCGACTTTTTCGTCGTCGTAAATCGTGGCTTCGTCTGTACCATTCAAAGTGGTCGCATACACGGCAATCGCCACCGAATAATCGCACGGCGTTCCGGTAGTGTAGCACATATCGTAATCGTACATTTCTTTGACACTGTTGATCTCTGTCCACAAGTCCGACTCGGCAGTCTGAACCGTTTCCACTATCGTAATTCCCGACGACGTGGTGTTTTCGGCAGTGAATACGCCGAAGACCGAACCGAGAACAAGAGCGATAATGCAAACAAGCACGATCACAACGACCGCAACCCATCCGCCTGCGGCAATCGCGGCAACGATCCCTTTTACAGCCGATACTACGGCTTTTCCGACTTCGACGACAGCTTTCGCGCCTTCTTTTACGGCTTTGGCGGTTTCTTCCGCCTCTTTCTTCGCAGTCTCCGCCGCTTTCTTTGCCGCCTTTCCTGTTTCCTCGGCGGCTTTTTTTGTTGTCTTTGCTGTTGTCTCGGCTGTTTGCTTTGCCGTCTTTCCGGATGAAGCGGCGGTTGTCTTTACGGTTTTACCGCTCTGTCCTGCCGTTTTGATCGTTTTCTTCGATGAGCCGAAACCGTTGTATCCTTTCGTTTTGCGGTCTGGTCTGTCAGGCCCGTCAACATAGACTTCCGAGGTTTTTACTCTCGCATCCTTGTAGCTAAAATAGGAATCATCTGTTGTGAAAGGT
>JAZUKF010000128.1:0-3083 GCA_045643165.1 Acutalibacteraceae bacterium
CCGCCGTTACACAAAGTGAAATAAATATCCACAGGACAGGCGCAAAAACAGCACCCGTAAATGAGAAAGGCAAGTCGGATTTTTTGTATGCAACCGAATAATCGTAAGCAAAACCGTACGAATAATCGCTGTAGAATGAAAGAATATTTGAAAACGGGTTAAGGGGTGCGAAAACAAAATAATTACTTATGAGATTAGCGTTATAGTATTCAAACGAATATCCCGTCAGATTTTTGTTAAAAATATAATGAACGAAATACGATATTGACGGAAATAACGCCGCCGCTCCCGCAAATGAAAACAGCGTACTCGCTTTACCGTGTGAAACATAAAGAGCAAAAAACATTAAAGTGTAAAACACAAGCACGGTTTCAACCGAGGAAACTACGAACAGTAACCACATTTTCAGGTATTCCGCATTAAACCCGAACGCCAAAATGTTAAAAGCAAGATTGATTAAAAACGGCACAATAATCGCCAAAAGCATTGAAAAATATGCGCCCGCCGTTCTTGAAGCAAGCATATTTCTGCGTTTGTTTCCCGTGCCGAGAAGAAACAAAAGATTCTTTTTATTAAGGAAAAATCCGTATTCACGAAAACCGCATATCAGCCCGCCTGCAGCAAGAATAATAAACTGATTAGTACGTGACGAAACTGTCACAATACCGTAAAATTCATTTGAGTAGTCTTCACTCAAAACAGGCGGTGCGGCTCCGTCATTTAAAAAGAACGTGCAGATAACGTTGAAAAACAAAAGACCTGCAAAAATCAAACCACTTCCGAGAACGGAATACTTCAAGCCTTTCAGAAATTCACTCTGCGATTTGTAATAACACTTCTTTTTAAGCATAATTACACCCCGCTTATTTTTCTCCGTCTTTTGAGAAGACGGTCGATATTTTGTCATTGTCTTTTATGTCAAGCTCGGCATTGAAAACTTCTTCAAGCGTGAGATTTTCATCTTCAATATCATTTGCGCCGAGATTTTTTATTTTTTCAAGTTCTTTTTCTATGTCGCCGTAAATGAGCATAAACGCATTTTTGCCCGCTATTTTAAGACTTTTATGATTTATTGAATCAAAATCGGAAACCTCAACATTTTTGTCAAACGAGGCTTTTACACGTCTGAAATTCTCGCTTACGTTTTCAATGGCACAGTTTAACTGAACGTGTTTTCCGTTTATAAGAACTATGTGGTCGCACACGCCCGAAATTTCACCGAGGTCGTGCGAAGTAATAATAACGGAAGCGTCTGTTTCCGCAATAAATTCAAGCATAAGTTTTCTTAATAAAAACTTTTTCTGCGGGTCAAGACCGTCAAACGTTTCGTCAATTAAAAGATATTTCGGTTTTGCGCCGAACGCTATTGCAATTCCCGCCTGGCGTGTCATACCTTTGGAAAGCGCCCTTATTCGTTTCTTTTTGTCAAGACCGAATATTTCACACACTTTTGAAAAAACAGCCATATCAAATTCGGGGTAATAGCCTGCGTAATACTTCGCCGCACTCTCAACTGTTGCGCCTGTCGGAAACCACATTTCATCAGGCAGATAAAAAAGTCGTTTGCGTTCAACATCATTGTCAAAACTTTCGGCGCCGTCAAGGTAAACGTGACCGTTTTCGGGATTGAATATGCCGGCAATAACACGCAGAAGCGTTGTTTTACCTGCGCCGTTATAACCTGCAACACCCGTTACCGAGCAGTTTTCGACTTTAATGTTAATATCTTCTATCGCGGTAAAATCACCGTATTTTTTCGTTACGGATTTAATTTCAATCATTATTATCCCCTCCGAATATTTCATCAGTAAGTTTTTGCATATCTTCTTTTGTTATTCCCCTTGCTTTGACGGATAACATAATGTGAACGAGTTCTTCCCTCGCCTTTTCAAAAACAATTTTGTTCGCAAACGCTTTTTCACTTACAAACACGCCTTTGCCCGGCACGGAATAAGTCACCTGTTCTTCTTCAAGTTCAGCCAGCGCACGCTTTACCGTATTTACATTCAAATCAAGTTGTGATGACAGTTGCCGCATCGACGGCAGTTTGTCATCCGTTTTCAGTTCGCCCGAATTTATAAGTGAAATAATCTGTTCCTTAATCTGCTCATAAACGGGCGTTCGTGAATAATAATCAATTACAATTTCCACCGGCATCATCTCCGATTCAACAACATAACTAACTGTGATATCACAGTTATCACAGTTAGAGAATATCATACGATATTGTTTTTGTCAACAGAAAATTTTCCGTTGGGTTTTAAAATATAAATATGACAAAACTGCCGCAGACAAAAAATCTGCGACAGAAGAAATTTAAAGGGATTATTATTCGCTGATATTATCAATTAAATTTGAAAAATCTACAACAGTAGAAATTTAAAGGGATTATTATTCTTCAATTTCCATTGCTGACAACAGTTTATCTACAACAGTAGAAATTTAAAGGGATTATTATTCAATGAAAGGATATAAATGATCCCAGGCATCTACAACAGTAGAAATTTAAAGGGATTATTATTCGGGATAACAAGAGCGTTTTGGAATAGTATCTACAACAGTAGAAATTTAAAGGGATTATTATTCAGTTGTCGAGGACGTTCCCAACTATATCTACAACAGTAGAAATTTAAAGGGATTATTATTCAAAGAACACAACGCCCTCTGCTCTGAATCTACAACAGTAGAAATTTAAAGGGATTATTATTCCATATAAAAACGGAGTAGACCAATCGGTCTAATCTACAACAGTAGAAATTTAAAGGGATTATTATTCCTTCTTTTTAAAAGAGTGGAATATCTTATCTACAACAGTAGAAATTTAAAGGGATTATTATTCTTTATCAAAACAACGTCTGACTTCCCTCAATCTACAACAGTAGAAATTTAAAGGGATTATTATTCATGTGGTTCGGCAGACTTTCGGATGTGATCTACAACAGTAGAAATTTAAAGGGATTATTATTCTTTATTTAAAAATATGAACCGCACTTTCATCTACAACAGTAGAAATTTAAAGGGATTATTATTCTCAATATCAATCTTTGTTGTTTTTTAAACCTACAACAGTAGAAATTTAAAGG
>JAZUKF010000129.1:0-26364 GCA_045643165.1 Acutalibacteraceae bacterium
TTGTCTCCCGCATCCGCTCTTTGCGGAATGCTCGTATATAATACCAAACTTATCCCCTTTTGTCAACACTTTTTTTAAAACTTTTTTATCTTTTTTTCACATTCTTCAACTCGCCCGGGCGTTTACACTTTATGTTGAGGGTGTATTCATTCCATACTACTATTTATATATTTCTTTTTAAAAGGCAAAACGGTCTTGAAAAGAAAAATTACATTTCAAAACCGTTTATCATTTTATTTAAACTCGCAAATATACGGTGTTCTTATTTTCGGTGATTTGAATTTCTTTGCACCGGATTCAAAAATCCCCATTACCTTACCGCCCGAAAAATCAATTCCCTCTGCCATCGGAGGAATATCCGCATCTTTTTTCATTCCTTTTTCCGATAAAATATATAACGGAACATCTTTTCCGTGTACATTAAATTTAAATTTAGTATTTTTCAATTTATAATATCTGATTTTCGACATACACTTTTGAGAATAAGAAGTGCTTGTTACAAACGTATCACCGTCAAATGCAATACCCTGCACGATATTCGGCATTGAAATCATAAATTCCGGATCTGCTTTTCCGGCTTTAAAAACAGCATCTATGTCAGTTAAATCAAACTGTTCACACATGGCATAATTTCTTTTCATTGCGTTTAAATAAATACGCTGTTCCGTCGGAGTATCATATTTACCGTCGGACGTATAACAATAAAATTGTCCCACAAACAAATAATTCTTATATGAACAAAGGTATGATGACTGCATATCGGTTTCAAGTTTTCCGCAGGCTTTAACCTCGGAATAATCATTTGCGGACATAATATCATTTATTTTAATTCTTCTGACACTTTTTCCCGTTGAAAAAATCAATGAATCAGCAATATCGGCAATGCCTCCGACATGAGAATCACATTTACTTCCGCCTTCATAACAAAGCTTTACGGTTTTAATCCTGTTTCCTGTCTTTGCATCAACAACGGATATAATTGAATTAGATCCATTTCCGGAATATGAGCTGACTGCATAGGCATCTATGCTGTCAATATAGCAAAAGCCCTGAGGAACATAACCGCCGTCCAAATCAGGAATATCACAGACACGGATGCAATCGGGGTATGATTTTTTCACATAAAGTGAACGTAAATACAACAAAACCGATTCGAACATACCGTCAATTTTTCTAACATATTCCGGTACGTTTCTCGGATAATCTGTTTCGGCATAAGTTGTAACTCCCGTTGAAAACAGAAGAGATACACACAAAATGATACCGATAATCCTTTTTTTCATAAAATCACCGCTTTCACATAATAGAAACGGATAATCCCAAAGAATTATCCGATATCACATTCATCATCCAGAATAAACTCCGGATTATTATAGCCTTCAAACTCCACCGCAATAATTTCATTTCTGCCCTTATTTAAAAACGGAGCGGGAATATAGGCGGATCTTTGAGGACCAACCTCCCAATAACGTGAAAGGACCTTTCCGTTAAGAATAATAAAACCCTTTTTAAAACCGGGAAGTTTGATAAATGTATCACAACATTCATCAATCTCAAACTCGGATTTAAGCAAAATAGGTTCACCGTCAAAGCAAGGCACATTTTTTTGAAAATCAACCTTAGAAACATCCGCAAAAGTAAGAGGATACATTTTCCAATGGAAAATAAAATTATTATTAAAACCGATCCCCTGTGTTATACCTTTACTGTCCCGAAGATTTGCGCCGTAATTTACACGTCCCATATTTTCGACGATAACATCAAGAGTATTACCTTTACCGTCAATGGAAAAACATATTTTATTTTCTTTATCGTTTCTGTACTGAATTCCCTTAAATTCCCTGTCAAGATACACATAACCCCGGTCATGAACATCCTGCAACCTGAGCTGTTGTTCTTCTCTCGGGCCGTGAACCTCTGCTCTGTAAAGAATATATCCGTATCCCTGATTTATTTTTTCCATAGGCAACGGATTTACAGCCTCAACAGGTGAAGAAAGTTTATCAAGATTATCAAAAAGCCTTGCGGATTCGGTAAAACTGAATTTACCGTATTTTTTCTTTTTCACTTTTTCGGGTAACTCGATATTCGGAACATCAACATACTTTGACAAAACTTTTTTGAACAACCGATATTTTTCCGTAATCTCGCCACATTCATTAAGCGGTGCATCGTCATCATAACTTGAAACGGTAGGTTCGTAAACATCATAACAGTTTGCCCCGTTCATGAAACCGAAATTCGTTCCGCCGTGGAACATATAAGCGGAAACACTTGCACCCATCGACAAAATTTCATCAAGACATTCAGCGGCCTCCTCAGGACTTCTGTGATGATGCTCCTCAGTCCAATGGTCAAACCAGCCGTTCCAGAATTCCGCACACATAAGCGGTCCGTCCTTTTGAAATTCACGGAGTTTTTCAAACTGTTTCTTCGGATTTGAACCGAAATTTGCAGTCCTGTGTACTCCGTCAAGAGTACCGCCCGTAAGCATCTGATCTCCAGCACCGTCAGATGTGAAAAGAGGCACATTTATTCCTCTTTTAATTAAACCGTCGGCAAGATAGCGTATATATTCACTGTCATCACCGTAACTTCCGTATTCATTCTCAACCTGAACGAGAATAACATTACCTCCGCCGGTAATCTGATGAGAAGCGATTTTCGGAATAAAATCATCAAAAAATCTGTCCACCTTTGAAAGATACGTTTTATTCATACAGCGGAGAACAATATCATCATATTTCAAAAGCCACCAGGGTAAACCGCCGAAATCCCATTCGGAACAAATATACGGACCGGGACGTACAATTACGTAAAGCCCCAGCTTCTGAGCCAGACGAAGATACTCCTCAAAATCAAGCATACCGCTGTAATCAAATACGCCTTCCTCACGTTCATGCAAATTCCATGCAACGTAAGTTTCCACAGTATTAAATCCGCATGCTTTCAATTTTAAAAGACGGTCATACCAATATTCCTTCGGTACACGGAAATAATGTATTGCTCCGGATATTACCCGAAAAGGTTTTCCGTCAAGAAAAAATCCGTCTTTTTTAATTTCAAAACTTCCCATACTTATTTCAAATCCGCATATACGGGATAATGGTCTGACGGATACTTACCGTCAATTTTATCATCCATTACCTTATATGTTTCAACTTCAAAATGAGGAGAAACAAGAACGTAGTCGATTATTTCGGCAGGGCAATTATCAAAGCCGTTAAAAGTTATCTTGTTTTCAGTTGATTTTGCAAGATATTTACTGTCTTTAATTGATTTGCTGACAAGATGATTATATAAATCGCAACCTTCATTAAGATTAAAATCTCCCGTTACAACCACAGGCAAACCGAAACTTTCCGCCTTATCAAGAACAAGGTCAACGCCTTTCGTTCTTGCGACAGGACCGATATGGTCAAGGTGAGTATTTACGTGAACAAATTTTTCACCTGTCTTTTTATTTTTAAGAACTGCGTATGTACAAATTCTCGTGCAGGCTCCGTCCCAACCCTTTGAAGGAGTATCGGGAGTTTCGGAAAGCCAGAACGTATCACTTTCCACAAGTTCATACAAATCCTTTTTAAAGAAAACGGCGGAATATTCCCCTTTGTCATCTCCGTCATCTCTGCCGACACCCACACTGTCATAATCGGGTAACATTTTCCTGAGATCCTTCATCCAGTCGGGAGTAGCCTCCTGAACACCGAAAGAATCGGGAGAAACTCTCTCAATCATTTCCATGACAAGAGAAATCCTGTCTTCTCTTTTATGCTCATCATTACCGTAGCATAAAATATTGTAGCTCATTATTCTCATAGAATACACTCCTTAAAATAATATCATATCTGAAATAATCGGATAGTGATCCGAAATATAATTTCCGTCATATTTTTCACGAATTATTTTATAATTCTTTACTTCCCTGACATACTTGTTTACGCAAATATAATCAATGGGTTTATCATTCACTACCGTGTCAGCATGATAACCGTGGGAAGTAAATCCGCTGTCTGTATTTTTTGCAAGATACTTTGAATCTTTGAGTCCGCCGGACACAAGCTGATTATATAAATCGGTGCCTTCTCTGAAATTCAGATCACCTGTTAAAACAGCCGGTATATCATAGGAAAAGACTTTTGATTTTACCATTTCAAGTCCGTTAACTCTTGCCTGCTCTCCCTTATTGTCAAGGTGTGTATTGATATGAGCATACGTATATCCTGTTTTTTTATCTTTCAAAACTGCCCATGTACAGATACGTTTGAAATTGCCGTCCCAACCCTTTGACACTTTTTCGGGTGTTTCCGAAAGCCAGAATGTTCCGCTGTCAACGAGTTTATATTTATCTTTTCTGTAAAGAATTGCGGACATTTCACCACAATCAAAGGATTGACCTCCGCTGTCTCTGCCGCCACCGACAAAGCCGTACTCTTTCAAGTTCATTTTTAATGTAAGCGACCACAAAAAAGTACATTCCTGAACGCCGACAGAATCCGGCATATACTCTCCGATCAATCTCGGAACATATTTGTATCTGTCCTCAAACTCACCGTTTCGGATATTAAAACTCATAATTCTGACTGCATTTTCACCGTTCAGTCCTTTTGTATTTCTTTCAGGCAAACCTATACCGAAAAACATTGATACAATCGCAAAAAATATCGTTATGTATTTCTTCGCAAGTAAAAATTTTTCTTTCATACTCTTTCACCTTAATATAACTGCATATCCGACATAATCGGATAATGGTCTGAAACAAAATTGTTTTCATACTTATCACGGATTATCTTATACGTCTTTACCGATTTTACAAGATTATTTACTCCGATATAATCAATAGGTTTTTTCGTCGTTCTTGTTTCCGGATGATATCCGTGGAAAGTAAAACCGCTGTCGGAATCAGGAGCAAGATACTTTGAATCTTTTATATCCGAATCAAAGAACTGATTATAAACCGTTGAGCCCTCCGATAAATTAAAATCACCTGTAACTACAGTCGGAATGTTAAATGTAAGTGCTTTTTCTTTCACGAGTTTAGCGCCCTCTTCAACCGCAACAACACCTTTATGATCAAAATGAGTGTTTACATGAGCATATCTTTTACCTGTTGAATTATCTTCAAGGACAGCCCATGTGCATATACGGTTACAGTATGCATCCCATCCCTTTGATATCTTATTCGGAGTATCGGAAAGCCAAAATGTTCCGCTGTCAACAAGTGTATATTTATCTTTTCTGTAAAGAACGGCGGACATTTCTCCGCAGTCAATACTTCTGTCTCCGCCTTCTCTTCCGACTCCGACAAAGCCGTATTCGGGAAGCATGGCGATAAGATCAACATACCAATTATAAGTACATTCCTGTATTCCGATAGAATCGGGAAGATACTCTCGGATAAGTGTCGGAACATAATTCCTTCTTTCAAAAAATTCATCGTAACGAATATTGAATGTCATTATTCTTGTACAGCCCTCTTGGGGATTTTGTTTGACCTCCGGATTAGGTAAACCGAATCCCATAAAAGCCATGATAAGTGCTATGAAGAATGAGATATAATTTTTTACCAAAGTTGTTTTTTCTTTCATAATAATCACTCCCCGTCAACTGTATTTCCGTCTGTTATATCCTTTCTCAAAAGGACAGTCCAAACAGTTTTAAACAAAATCTTAATATCCAGCCAAAGAGATTTATTTTCAACATATTCCCTGTCAAACTCTGCTTTTTCCTCATCACTGAGCAAATCTCTGCCGTTGACCTGAGCAAGTCCTGTCATACCGGGACGAACCGAATAAACATTATATTTTTCACGAATCTTACGTATTTCTGTTTCCTCCGGAATCAACGGTCTCGGTCCCACAAAACTCATCGTACCGTTCAGTATATTAAAAATCTGCGGAATTTCATCGAGGCTTGTTTTTCTCAAGAACCGTCCGAATGCGGTTATCTGATTTTCAACCTCTTCATCGGTAAGTCCGGCAGTATTAGTCTGTCTTGTTCCCTTTTTCATGGAACGGAATTTATAAATATTAAAAAGACGGTTATTATACCCGACTCTCTCCTGAACAAACAAAACAGGTCTGCCGCTCGTTATTAAGATGATCAATGCAATCAACCCTAAAAACGGCGACAAAATAATAATCATCAACAGGCTTAAAAAGAAATCAAAAAATCTTTTCATTTTCACGTCTCCAAATTATCTTTTCCATGAAAATTCTCCGTCAATCAGAATTGCCCTTACGGGAGCCGCTTCGAGATTTTCAAGTTTTATAGGCGGAGCTATCAAAAAATAACTTCCCTCTTTTACATTTTCAAGATTTAAACCTTCAAGTATTGCAATATTTTTATTCAAAAATGCTTTATGGGGAGCAATCTGATCCCCGTGAGTACCCACAGATAATCCGTCCGTACCGATAAGATAGATACCGAGCCTTGCCGCCGCCTGTGCTCCGTGGTCAAAAAACCATGCTTTCCCGGAAGATTTAATAAGCAACCGCTTGTCCCCTCTGGGAAAACAGTTTTCCACATATTCTCCGGTAATCGGTCCTTCCGGAACCTCAATAACTCTGCACGGTCCTATAAAAGCCGCAAGATGCATTTCATCAATACTTTTCCCCTCATCCACGAAGTGAAGCGGAGCATCCGCATGTGTTCCCGCATGACATCCCGTGGAAAAAGAAGAAAGATTACATCCGTCTCCCTCTTTAATACTTTTAACAAGAGCGGATTCCGGCTGTGGATCTCCGGGATAAATTTCAGAGGTAAAAATGCCGTTAGTTATATCAATAATTTCCATATAACTCCTCCTCCAATCAAATGCAATCAGATATTTTCAACAGACTGCATTTTAAGATATGCGTTAATAAATCCGTCAATATCTCCGTCCATTACGGAATTTATATTACCCATTTCAAAGTTTGTTCTGTGATCCTTAACAAGTGTATAAGGCATAAACACATAAGAACGTATCTGACTGCCCCAACCGATTTCCTTCTGGTCGCCCTTGATATCTTCGATTTTATCAAGATGCTCACGCTCTTTGATTTCAATAAGTTTGGATTTAAGCATACGCATGGCAACCTCACGGTTCTGATGCTGACTTCTCTCAACCTGGCAGGAAACGATAATTCCCGTAGGGATATGAGTAAGTCTGACTGCAGATGATGTTTTATTAACCTTCTGTCCGCCTGCACCGCTGGCACGGTAAACATCCATTTTTATGTCTTCCGGACTTATTTCAACTTCGATTGTATCATCAATTTCAGGCATAACCTCAAGAGATGCAAAGGAGGTATGTCTTCTGCCGGAAGCATCAAAAGGAGAAACACGTACAAGACGGTGAACACCGGATTCGCTTTTTGTAAATCCGTATGCATTTTCACCCTCAATAAGCAGTGTAGCGGATTTAAGTCCCGCATCATCACCGTCAAGAAAATCAAGCATACTGACTTTATATCCGTGCTGTTCGCCCCAATGGGTGTACATTCTCACAAGCATTTCGGCCCAATCCTGTGCCTCTGTACCGCCTGCACCTGCATGGAAGGTAAGAATTGCATTTTTAGAATCAAATTCCCCTGTAAGCAAGGTTCCCAGCATCTGCTTTTCAAGTTCTTTTTCCACCGCTTTGACACTTTCCTCACATTCCGGAAGAAGATCCAGATCCTCCTCCTCGTCGGAAAGTTCGATCATGACAAGTGTATCCTCAAAATCGGCTTTTAATTTTTCATAAGTGGAAATCTTGTTTTTAAGAAAACTTGTTCTTTGAAGACTTTTCTGGGAGCCTTCTATATCGTCCCAGAAACCGTCCTGAGCCTGCTCATTTTCAAGCTTTGCAATTTCTTCCTTAATTTTTTCCGCACCGATTGCCTCATAAAGGCTTTCAAGTTCTTCTTTATGCTCAAGAAGTTCCAATCTTAACTGTTCAAACTGAATCATAGTATCTCCTCAAATCAAATATTAAATCTCTTGATTTTTCTTTTTTATAAGCACAAGCATTACTGCCGCCGCCACGGGAATGACCGCAATAACGGCAACGGGTGTATAATCGCCTGTGATTACTCCGTCATCCGTTACGTTGCCGTTTTCCCGAATAACAGGTTTAATATCTTCAATGTCAATTTCCTCTTCCTTAATTTCAGGCTCAACATATTCTTCAAGATCGCTTTTGAAAATTGCGAAACTGTCAATTCTTTCCGTCTTGCCGTCATCCACAGTATATGCATCAAAATAAAGCGTATTTCCCCTTATCTTTACTGATGAAAATACGGGAAGAGTACAGTCAACAATGCTTTCCGCTCTCGGAAAATATTTATCGGTAAGGGAAGCATCCTTTGTCAGATAATATTTCACTCCGGAACAGGCACTGATTACATAAAGCGTACCTTCCGGATCAACTTTACCGTTATATGTTTTTCCTTCAAATGTCAGTTCTCTTTTTTCGGAAGAAACAACTTTATTATCTTTCATAACATCCGTTCTGAGATAAACATGGTCATGTCCTTCAAAAACCATATCAATATCAAGTTCCGGCATAAGTTTCGATAACTGATTTCTCATGGCAACCACATCATCATCGTCATAATGTGAACCGTTGGAATAAACCGCCTTATGGATTGAAACAAATTTCCATTCCTTATCGCTTGATTTCATATCGTTCTTCAACCATTCAATCTGCTTATCGGAAATTGCATCATCCTCACCTAAATCGTTGGTATTGAGAACTGCAATATGGATATTATTATAATCAAAAGAATAATAAACACCGCTTGATTTATCCTGCTCCGGAGCATTGGGTAAAATAAAGTTCGTATCAAGCGCATACTCACTTCCCATCATAATATCGTGGTTACCGGCAGTGGGCATAAGTGCTTTACCGAGCAAAACATCCGAAGCATTATCCGCCATCCATGACCACTGTTTCATATTATCTCCGTTATCAACAAGATCTCCGGACGAAAGAATAAAGTCCGTATCGGGATTTATTTTAACGGCTGTATCAAGAACATTTTTCCAGGTATTGTATTGCTTTGAATTCTGCGATTGACAGTCGGATGTATGAATAAACGTAACACCCCTTGAATTATCCGCCGTTTCAAGAACACCGATATTACTCCACCAGTTTCTTGATGCATCACCTATTCTGTAACAATACTTTTTACCCGCTTCAAGTCCGGTAAGTTTAATCGTATGTCTTACCATTTCTTTTTCCACCGTAAGGATACCCACAATGCCGAAATCAAGTCCGGGATACGTTCTTGTAACTGCTTGGCTGTCTGCAATAATATGGGATGATACGGTGGGTTTACCTGTAAATACAGGTTTTTTTCCGTAAGGAACAATTTCAATATCAGTACCCGTTACGGATTTTTTAGTGTACCAGCTTATATTATAGGAGGAACTGTCCTCACCGAGTGTAACCGTAACGATAGAAGGTTTACGGTAATTTTCACTTGTTGCTTCGGGAGTAACTTTTCCGTTATAAACATAAGTTGCCTTATGGTCGCCTGACTCTTTCGGATTGGAGTCCGTATTCATACCTTTGAGAATACCTGCTATTTCAATTCCGATTGACTCATATTGACTTTCGGTAAAATATTCTTCCATCAAAACATCAAGAACATTATTCAAAGATGTATAGGGAAGAATGCCGAGAGAGAAAACAAAATCCACAATACTCATAAAAGTCTTATTGCCGGCAAGAATAATATTCAAAAGTCCGTCAACAAGTTTTCCGAGAATAAATCCGATATCTCCCGGTTTAAACAACTCATCAATATTAAGAGAAAGATTTGATAATATTTCATTCTGAATAAGGTCGTTAAGTACAACGTCAATGATAATATTTACAAAATCCTTCGTCAACTGTGTATCATTTTCAAAACGGTAGAGAACATCAGTCATAAACTTATCATCGGAAATATCTTCATTACCGGAATACATATAGTATAATGTGGAAAGCACAAGGTCTGCAAGTGTACCGGGATTTTCTTCATCACCGAATCCGAGAGTATCAATAAACTTCGTACAGGGAACATCCGAAACTTTAAAATATGCAAGTTTGTCTATGGCATCCCCTATCGTATCATAAAGATGATCCGTATCTTTAAGGTAAACCTTTGTTATCTGATTACAAAGATCCTTTGCGAGGTTGATTATATTTTTTGATGTAAATATATCAATGCTTCCCAGTGAAATTCCGGAAAAATACTGTGAAAGTAAATCTTCAACATTAAATCCCATTTTTTCGGCATATTCAAGAATGCCTCCGCATTCCCCGATTTCCTTTAAAATAGGATTAAGGTTGTATGCAATAAGGTTAACTCCGAGAGTACGCAGATTTGTCCTGCCGTAAGCAAGACCGAATGATTTATTTTTAAAAGGTCTCGGCTGTTCAACGCCGTAAAGAACAACAGGTGTTTCACAGTCTATATCATCATAATCATATTTTGCGGTAATTTTACCTTTATTATCCGCAGTAAACTCCGTTACATACATTCCGTTGGGGAAAGTTGCGGTGGGAGGAGTTTCACATTCATAAACCGTTTCACCGTTATCGGAAACGTATGAAGCAATATCCGCAGTATGCTGATGTCCGCAGAAAATATAATGCATACCGGAATCGGCAAGTTTTCCCGCATAAGTTTCATTATCCTCAAGAATAAATGCGGAAAGAAGTTTTGCCTGATACGAATCAAGATGATCAACAAGGCTTGAATGATTTACACCGATAATCGTTTCACCGTTTTTCTTTGCATCCTTACATTCATTAAGAACCCACTTAAATAAATCGTCAGACATTACAGCTCTTGTTTCATGGTCATCCGTGCCGTCCTTTGTGGCATCGGAGGAATAACAGTTCGTATCCATCAAAATCAATCTGTATCCGCCGTCAAGTTTTACCGAATATGAACAACCGCCCTGCTGTTTACCCTTAGGAGGAGTATATCTGTGGTATGCCAGGTCATAACCTAAATTTTTGTAAAGGTCAAGAAATTCAGCCTGTGATGTATATTTCGTCGTTTCTTTAATATCATCGGCAAATGTAGATGCTTTAAGATTGTTGATATCATGGTTACCGTTTATCACAATAACATCTATTCCCGTTTTCTTTTCCCATTTTTCGAGAATTGAAACTATTTCAACATGGGATTCATATTCTCCCTGATATGTAATATCACCGGGTATAATCAGATAAGGATTTGTTTTCCCTTTAAGTTTCTTTTCCATGGAATAAAGAGCCGTTTTAACAGTACCCTCGCCTAAATCAAGAGTGGTAATACTGCTGTTTACAAGATTCTGATATTCTTCTTTTCTGTTTCCTTTCAAGGTTGAAGCATAGTAATGAATATCCGACAATGTTCCTATTGTTAACTTTTTACCTGAAAGAGCCACAGCCGAAAACGGTATTACCGTCATCAGCAATACCGATGCCATCAGGAATGAAATAATTCTCATCTTAATTTTACTCACAGTTTTTGCCCCTTATATTTTATTCTTCACCGTTATCCGTTTCAATGCCCAAAAGCCTGTCCGCCTCTTCAAAACCGATAGACTCCGCACCCTTAAGCTTATTTGAAATAATATCGTTACGTTTCTGCGCCTCGTCTAAAACATTACCCGCTTCGCTGACCTTCTTCCTGGCTTTTTCCAGAAGTTGACCGAACATACCGTACTGTTTTTTCGTGGCGGCAAGAAGTGTTCTGACCTCGGTTGCTTTTTCGTTTATTGCCACCGCTCTGAATCCCATGGAAAGGGAATTGAGAAGAGCCGTAACCGTAGACGGTCCCGCAACCATAATATTAAACTCATTATGAAGCTGCTCACTTAATCCTGTTTTTGAAGAAGCAACCTCGGCATACAAGCCTTCTGTGGCAAGATACATAATTGCAAAGGGTGTCGTTTTCGGCACGTTGATATATTTTGTAATTTCCTTCGCCTTTTTCTTTATACTTGCTTCAAGATTTTTCCTTGCCGCATTAAGTGCCTCAATATCGGCACTGTCAGATGCGTCGCAAAGACGTATGTAATCCTCCATGGGAAATTTCGAATCTATCGGCAAAAGTATAGGTTCTTTTCCTGATTCTCCCGACGGAATTTTCACTGCAAATTCTACCCGTTCCGAGCTTCCCGTTGTGGAAATATTTTTTTCAAACATATTGGGAATAGTCTGTTCAAGGATACCCTCAAGCTGAACCTCTGCCCATGTACCTCTCGCTTTTACATTTGTGAGAACTCTGTTGAGAGCCGTTACATTATCGGTAACACCGTTTGAAAGTTCCTTCATTTCTCCGAGAGATTTATAAACATTTTCAAGTTGCTTTGAAACGGTTTCAAAGGAAGAGTTAAGCCTTGTGGTAAGAGTTGCGGTTAATTTCTCATCAACCGTCGCCCTCATTTCCTCAAGTTTTTTCTCGTTATTTTGCTGCATATTACCGATGGCTTCCTGAATAGCTCTGCTCTGCTTTTCGTTTTGCTCGGAATTATTCAGCCTTATATTATTAAGGGATTGAGAGATTGTTTCGTTAAGTTTTATCTGCTGTTCATAAACGGATTTTGTCATTTTTGACAACTCTTCGTTCATGCTTTTCAAAGCCGCAGACGTTTCTTCACGCATAAATTTTTGATTTTCGGCAGACTCTTTTCTGTTTGCGGAAAATTCGTTGATAATTCTCTTTTCAATGCTTTCCGTTTCCGAAACAAGTCCTGAAATCTTTTCTTCAATATTCTTCAAGGAGGATTTTATTTCATTTTCTCCCTGCCGATTTTTATTTTTACTGCCGGAAACAAATGCCGTAACAAGAGAAATGAGTGTCAGCACAACATTAAAAATCAACAGCAAAAAGATTCTTTTCTCCATGAAATCCCCCATTCCAAATAGAATTATTACAAAACATTACTCTTTATAATACCACAAAAATTATAATATGTATAGAGTTTTTTCGTTTTTTACTTATTTTTTTCAAAAACTGTGGAAACCTGTCAAGATATTTGTTATAATATGAGCATAACGCACTTATACGAACCCGATTTTGACGGGAAAATATTGTGCCTATGCTTATTAACCATCAAAAACAAACGGAGTAAAAATTATGTTTAAAAGAATTACGGCTTTGTTCTTTACGGTATTATTTACATGTCTTATTTTTTCATCCTGTTCAAAAAGAGGATTGGATAAGGAACTATACTATCCCATCTATGATGATCCGGTAAGTTTTGATCCGCAAATCGCCTCGGATAATGCTTCAAAAATACTTGTCTACAACTGCTTTGAAGGATTGGTTCGCTATAACAAAGAGGGAAAAATTATTCCCGGCGTAGCAAAATCATGGAGTGTAAGCAATGACAAACGTTGCTATACCTTCAAACTGCGTACCGACACAAAATGGTATATGAGTTCTTATGCGAAAGAACTTCTCGGTAAAAAGGATGCGGAAAACTTTGATTACCACGTTACCGCACAAGATTTTGTTTACGGATTAAGACGTGCATTTGATCCTGCCATGGGATCCGTTACAGACGGCAGACTTTATGCCATCAAAGGAGCATACGAAGTTGCCGCTTCCGAAAAGCCTGTTGAAGAATTAGGCGTTACCGCCATAGACAAATACACTTTAAAAATCGAATTGACAGAACCCGGCGATGATTTTCTCTCCGCTTTGACTCAAACCGCAGCAATGCCATGCAGAGAAGAATTTTTCCTTGCAACAAAGGGCAAATACGGTCTTGATGCGGAAACGATAATATATAACGGTCCTTTCTATTTGTACTACTGGAATACGGGAGTAAACCTTACTTTATACAGAAACGAAAATTATCACGGAGAAGAACCGGTTTATCCGAAAGCGGTTTATCTTTACAGAAATGATGATCTGTCAACAAGAGTTACAAAACTGGATAACGGCACCTATGATGCCTGCCCCCTTTCCGTCAGTCAGAAAAATCAGTTGAAAGATGATAAAATCACTTTCCTGAATTTCAACAGCAGTACATGGGCTTTTTGCTTTAACTGTGAAAGTGAATTATCTTATAATTACGATGTCCGTGCCGCAATATGCCACGCAACAAATCTGAAAGATATTGAACTGCCGGATGATGTAACGGGATTTTCCGACGGTATCGTACCGGACGTTTGTTTCGCCGGAGGCGAAAATTACAGAACCTCCGCAGGAAAAATCAACCGGCTCTCGTACAGTAAAAAAGCAGTAACAGAGCATTTGAAAAATGCCTGTAATTCTCTCGGTATCAAATTTATGGATATAAGAGTAATATGCTACGAAAAATTTGAAAATACCGCAAAAATGATAGCACAAAGCTGGCAAAAAAACCTCGGTGTTACCGTAAACTTTACCATAGAACCGCTCAATATGACGGAACTCAATAAACGTGTTACTTCAGGTGATTACGATATTGCTTTAACAAAAATCACCTCAGACACACAAAATGCAGTCAGTTTTTTAAATAAATTTTCATCTAATTCGGGAAAATCACTTTTCAATTTCAAATCCGATAATTTCAACAGTCTGATTTTACAGGCAAATTCCGTAACTGACAAAGATATAATTGTTTCAAACTGCAAAAAGGCAGAAAAAATGCTTATCACAAAAGCCGTTATCTATCCCCTTTTCAGCGAAGATGAATATCTGGGAATGGCAAAAAATGTTTCCGATATTTTCTGTGTTGAAGCGGGAGCGGTTCCGATATTTCTGAACGGAGTGAAAAAATGAAAAACTACACCGTAAAACGAAAAATCGGAATAATCATAAGCTGGTTCGGTGTAGCATTGTGTATGGGACTTATTTTTTACCTTTCAAATCAGCCCTCTGTTCAATCGGCAAAATTGAGCCACAGCTTTTTGATGATAATATGGAAATTTTTTAAATTAGATAAAATTGATGACCATATCATAAGAAAAATTGCACATGCTTCCGAATATTTTGTACTTGAAAGTTTACTGTTTATTTCGTTATATCTGAGCAAAGACAAAACCATGCCCGTAACGTCAATAATAATATCGGTCCTTTACTGCATTTCGGATGAAATACATCAGATATTTATTCCCGGCCGTGCATTTATGATAAAAGATATACTTATTGACACCTCCGGGGCAGTAATTTCTCTTGCGATTTTCCTGTTATTTTTTAAATCAATATTGCCGAAAATTCAAAATAAAAAATTAAATAAAATAAAAAATTAAAAAATATACCGAAAAACTGTTGCAAAAGTTTTAAAAATAGTGCATAATAGTATATAATCATTTTTCTGAAAGGGGATGATATCGGAATGTCTCAGGAAACAGAAGTAAAAAATACGAATACAGAAGTTGAGGGAGATGTACCGAAGGTAGCCAATAAAAGCGTTTACGGAAAAAGATACGTCGGCGCCAAAGAGCTGGTTACTCTTTTCGTTACCGGTGAAGTAAATAAATTCAGTGTTGAGTCCTACTTATCATATTTTCTTCTTAATGTTTTCGGTCTTGACTCAAGAGTTATTGCGGCTTTCGCACTTGCGGAACTTACATGGGACCTTGTTAATGACTCGATTTTCGCTGTCATAGTTGACAGAACACGTACACGTTTCGGTAAATTTAAACCCTGGGCTTTTGCCACAATAGGACCTTATGCCATTGCTTCGATCGCGCTGTGGCTTACTCCGTTGTTTATCGGAAAACAGAATTGGGGACCTCTTTCATGGCAGAAAATCACCATCTACTGTGTCATAAGTCTGTTTAAAGAAACCATAGGAACTCTATACAACTGTGCGGTGGGAGGACTAAACTCAACGTACACCCCCAGTATTGACGACAAGGCGGCACTTATTGCACTTGATAACATCGGCGACTTTGAAAAAGTTCCGAGTTACATAATGGTTGTTCTTCTTGACCTTGCCGCAACGGGCGCCATCGCCATAAGCGTTGAAAACGTCTATATCATTATGGGTACAGCAACCCTTCTTCTCTCATTCCTCGGCATGTTCATCAGACTTCTTGTTATCAAAGAACGTATCGTACAGGTTGAAGAAAAGCCGAAAATCAGAGACGGTTTACGTAATTTCTTCGGCAACAAGTTACAGGTTATTATGACTCTTTCCAACATTCTTGCCGCATTCGGAAATGTCGGCGGTCCTTTCGGAAATATGTTCTGGCTTGACGTTATGAAATCCGCTTCACTTAAAGTTGTTGTCGGTATCCCCGCTTCTCCCCTTACATACGTCAGCTATATGTATCTTCCGAAACTCAGAAAGAAATTTACTATGAAACAGTTGTGGTTCATGGCTCAGCTTGTTCCGCAAATCGGTTATATCATCGTATTTATCGTAGGCTTCAATAACCTTGATAATCTTTGGATCATGATTCCCGCTTTGATGTTCCATGAAATGTGTATTTCCGCCGTTTACTCAATCGGCAAGGTTATTCCTCAACTTATGGGACAGGAAATCATCGACTACGGTGAATGGAAAACGGGTAAACGTACTGAGGCTATGACAGGCTTTATTTCAAGCCTTGCAACTAAAATAGTAAGTGAAATCCAGAATGCTATTTCGACAGCCGTTGTAAGTTTCATCGGTTATGAATCAGGTGTTCATTCCGTTCAGAAGATGAGAACGAAACAGGCTATTTTCGCTATGTACACCGTTATTCCGATTTTCATGGGTGCTTTCTCATATATCCCCATGCTGTTCTATGACCTTGATGATGAAACACGTACAATAATGTATCAGGAACTTACAGAACGCCGTTCCGAGATACTCAGAAAATCACAGGAAAATATCGTTGAAGAATACAAAAACGGTGCGGTACCTGCCGAGACTGACAATGTTGAACAATAAATATATGTTCGGCACAAATTGAAAAATCATACAGAAATAAAAGATGGTTCTGAAAGAGTAATATTACTTTTTTAAACCATCTTTTTTGATAATTTTTTCTGTTGTAAAACACGGAGTAAGATATGGAAAATAAAGATATCCTGAAACAAAAAATAACACTTATTCTTTCCATGACAATTTTCGGTACGATCGGTCTTGTTGTGAAATACATTCCGCTTTCTTCAAGTTTGATCGCATTATCAAGAGGAGTAATAGGGACACTTTTTCTCGGAACGGTCATGATAATAAAAAGAGAAAAAATTTCTTTACTTTCCTTAAAAAGCGGACTGATCAGATTGATTTTTGCAGGAATTTTTTTAGGTTTAAACTGGGTTTTGCTTTTTGAAGCATACAGATATACAACAGTTTCCACCGCAACTCTTTGTTATTATCTTGCACCGGTTTTTATAGTAATAGGCTCTGCGTTATTGTATAAAGAAAAAATTTCTCTAAAAAAATCCGTCTGTATTCTTTTTGCATTGTTCGGAATGGTTCTCGTTTCGGGAATTTTTGAAGAAAAAGCAAGTTCTCCGAATAATATGAAAGGTATCATTTTAGGACTGTGTGCCGCCGTACTGTATGCCGGTGTAGTGCTTTCGACAAAAAAATTAACGTCGGTAAAAAGTGAAACAATAACTATCGTTCAACTTTTCATTTCCGCCGTGTTTATGTTTTTCTACTGCCTTTTTACCAAAGAATTTAACCGTCCCGCCGTTACACCGAAAACAATAATATTACTTTTAGTTGCAGGTATCGTCCACACGGGCATAGCATATCTCCTTTATTTCTCATCGGTAAAAAGCCTGAAATCCTCCACGGTTGCGATTTTCAGTTATATTGATCCCGTAATTGCCATTATTCTTTCGGTAACCGTCTTAAAAGAAAATATGACAATATCGGGAATTATCGGTGCGGTCATTATTTTAGGTTCAACAATGTTAAGCGAAATAAGTATTATGAAAAAACAAAAAAAATAAATATATGTTTTCTCTCAAAAAACATAAAAAAGGCTATGACGAAATAAAAAAGATTCGTCACAGCCTTAACTTTTACTTGAACACACAATCTTCCAAAACTATATCTCTGAGATGGTGTCCTGTGTGCGCTATTATAACACTTCCTGTTAAAGTAACGGTTTCCCCCTTATAATATTCATATTCTCCTCTAAAAATATTGATCTGCACAGAATCAATATTTTTTTCTTCTCCGTTATACCCCATAAACTCATCGTAAATTACGCACTTTATCGGTTCATCCAAATTCAAGATGAAAACCTCTCCTTTGTTTTGGGGGTTGATCTCATACGCTTCCTCTGTAATTGTCCCTGTCAAGGTCAACTGCATATTATTTTCAACTCGAATAGTTTGTTTTATATCAACATCATAGGTTTCAACTTTATCATAGGAGAATCCGTCATATGAATAAAGGCGATAAGCGTCCAATAAAAGTTGCCTTTGTGTACTGTCATTGCCTTTATCAAACTCACTGCCTAATATACATTTCCAAACCAAATTCATGTCCTTATTTTCACCATAAAAAGTGTTGGTTTTTTGTTCATATTCAGACTTGGAAACATCGACATCTTTGAAATAATACTCTCTGATTTCATTTGTAGTGTTATTGTCATAATCAGGATGCCAATATTCAGAGAAAAGGGGATTTTCATAAAACATATTATCTTTCATATATACTTCAGCAAATATTTCAACACCTTCGTCCGTGCTAACACGCAAATAATCTTCAAACAAATAAAACAGGTTGCCTGTCGATTTGTTTTTCAACAATTTTGATTGGTGATCCAGAAAATAATAATCTATACCGTTCATATCACCCTCTTGCTGATCCGATTGTGGTCGAAATTCCTCAACTGTTAATTCATCAATATTGATCCTATAAAATTTATTATAACTATATCTTCCGCTACCATCATTTATACTGCTGATCAGTTCCAAAACTCCATCAAAATCTAAATCTAACAAGCAGTAACCGTAACCTTGCATCGGTGTATATTCCGGATTTTCCATCCATACAATTTTATTAGCCATATAAATATCAACTGCAGATTTGGGTGAAAGAACAGCATCAGTAAAATCCTCTTCAAACGAATCATGCTCACTATATTTATGTGAAGCAGTATCCTTATTAAATAGTTTTAATGCTCCGAAAATTCCGACAGCAATTACGCTTATACAACATAATACTGCTACAACAACTCTAACAGATTTTATTCTTTTTTTCTTTTTCGTCAAAATTACTTGATCGCATTGAGGACACAATCCTGTTTTTGCATCCACCGTTTGACCGCAATTACCACAAAATTTTGCCATTTTTTATTCTCCTTAACAAACAAGCGGCACGGTTTTCCCCTTACACGGACTAAACTGCACCGCTTAAATAAAACATTTAATTACTATTTATAACACAGCATCTTAATTTGTTTAATTTAAATCAGAATTTAATTCTTTCTTCGATATAATTTACAAGTTCAGATACGGGAATACGAACCTGCTCCATTGAATCCCTTTCACGAACCGTAACACATTTATCTTCAACGCTGTCGAAGTCATATGTAATACAGAAAGGTGTTCCGATTTCATCCTCACGGCGATAACGCTTACCGATTGAGCCTGTTTCATCAAAATCAGTCATAAAGTGCTTTGAAAGTTCATTATAAACCTCCATGGCATCATCGCTGAGTTTCTTTGAAAGAGGAAGAACTGCGGCTTTAATGGGAGCGATTGCGGGATTAAGATGAAGAACAACTCTTGTATCACCTTTTTCTTCATCAACAACTTCTTCATCATAAGCCTCGCAAAGAAGTGCAAGAACAGTTCTGTCAAGACCGTATGTAGACTCGATTATATAGGGAATAAACTTTTCATTTGTGTTGGGATCCGTATATTCGATTTTCTGACCGCTGTATTCCTGATGTCTTGTAAGGTCAAAATCAGTTCTGTTATGAGTTCCGTTAACCTCACCCCATCCGAAGGGGAAAAGGAATTCTATATCACAAGCGGCTTTGGCATAATGGGCAAGTTTCTCATGGTCATGGTAACGAAGATTTTCTTCTTTTATTCCCAGATCCATATAATACTGCTTGCCGTACTGTTTGAAATACTCGTAAAGATCGGTATCGGTACCCTCTTTACAGAATGTCTGGAATTCCATCTGTTCAAACTCAATCGTTCTGAATGTAAAGTTACCGGGTGTGATTTCATTTCTGAATGCTTTACCTATCTGACCGATGCTGAAAGGAAGTTTCGCTCTCATTGTTCTTTGAACATTAAGGAAGTTTACATATTCACCCTGGGCATTTTCCGGTCTTAAATAAATAATACTCTTGCTGTCATTTGTAACGCCTCTGAATGTCTGGAACATAAGATTAAACTCACGGATATCTGTCCAATTAACTTTTCCGCAATTCGGACATTTTACTCCGTGTTCAACGATATAATCATACATCTCCTGCTTTGTCATTGAATCGGGATGAGCATCGGGATCGAAACTTTCGATAAGATTATCTGCTCTGTGACGCATTTTACATTCCTTGCAGTCAAGAAGCGGATCGGAGAAACTTGCAACATGACCTGATGCTTCCCAAACTCTCGGATGCATAAGAATATCCGCATCAAGTTCATAACTGTTTATTCTTTCCTGAATAAATCTTTTTCTCCATGTGTCTTTTACATTATTTTTAAGTCTTGCACCCAGGGGACCGTAATCCCACGTGTTGGCAAGTCCGCCGTAAATCTCACTGCCTGCAAAAATGAAACCTCTGCCTTTACAAAGAGCAACGATTTTTTCCATTGTTTTTTCTGTATTTAACATAACAAACTCTCCTATTCATCAAAATTGTTTTACTATTCTTTCAACGGCTTTAACCGTATTTTCCGCACTGCCGAATGCAGTCAATCTGAAAAATCCTTCACCGGCAGGTCCGAATCCGGAACCGGGAGTACCTACTATCTGAGCCTTTTCAAGAAGCAAATCAAAGAAATCCCATGATTTCATCTTATCCGGAGTTTTCAGCCATACATAGGGGGAATTTTCTCCGCCGTATGTTGTAAATCCCGCTTTATTTAAACCTTCCTTAATAACGGAAGCATTATTAAGATAAAACTTAATGGTATCATCAACCTGTTTGCTTCCCTCTTCGGAATAAATCGCCTCTGCGGCTCTCTGTGTAATATAGGAAACTCCGTTAAATTTAGTCGCCTGTCTTCTGCCCCACAATTTATTTAGAGATACACCGTCAACCACGAGTTCCTTCGGGATAACCGTATATCCGCAACGCACGCCCGTAAATCCTGCGGTTTTTGAAAAACTTCTGAATTCGATAGCGCATGTCTTTGCTCCTTCAATCTCAAAGATACTGTGAGGAACATCTTTATCACGGATAAATCTTTCATAGGCGGCATCGTACAGAATGACGCTTGAATTTTTATTTGCATAATCAACCCATTTTTTCAGTTCTTCCTTTGTAATCGTCATTCCCGTGGGATTATTGGGGAAACAAAGATAAATCAAATCTACATGACCTTCGGGAAGAGCGGGTATAAAATTGTTTTCCTCCGTACAGGGGAGATATACAAAATCGGCAAATCTTCCGTTTTCGAGAATTTTACCGGATCTTCCCGCCATAACATTGGTATCAACGTAAACGGGATAAACAGGATCGCAAACGGCAACGGTATTATCCTTTGAGAAAATATCTCCGATATTACCCGTATCACTTTTAGCACCGTCGCTTAAAAAGATTTCATCAATATCAAGGCTGACTCCTCTTGAAGCAAAATCATTTTTATTGATTGCATTCAAAATAAAATCATAGCCCTGCTCCGGGGGATATCCTCTGAATGTTTTTTCATCGCCCATTTCGTCAACCGCTTTATGTAGAGCATCAATAACAACGGGAGCCAACGGCCTTGTAACATCTCCTATACCCAAAGAAATTACGGGTTTGTCCGGATTTGCCTCTTTGAAAGCAGCAACCTTTTTTGCTATTGTGGAAAAAAGGTAGCTTCCCTGAAGGTTTAAGAAATTATCGTTTATTTTCATGGTTTTTCCTCCTAATTATATCTCAATATCTCCTGTGCAGACAGTAGCCGCCGGTCCCGTCATAAAAACACAGTCCGTTTCACTGTCCCAACGGATTGAAAGTTCACCGCCTGAAAGAATAACCTTTATATCGGTATCTTTTTCATAATATCCGTTTAAAACAGAAGCCACAACACATGCACATGCACCTGTACCGCAAGCGAGAGTTTCTCCGGAACCTCTTTCCCAGACTCTCATCTTCAATGCGGTTTTATCAACAATCTGAACAAATTCCGTATTCACTCTGTCGGGGAAAGCGGATGAACATTCAAACTTCGGTCCGATTTCCTCAATTTTAAGTAAATCCGTATCATCAATATATGTTATGCAATGGGGATTGCCCATTGAAACACAGCTGACTTTATAATCTTTTCCGTCAACAGAAAGCAATTTATCTATTGCGGTTTCTCCGTCAAATTTTGCGGGAATTTCCCCGGGTTTCAAAACAGGTTTACCCATATTTACCCTTGCGGCAACAACTTTTCCGTCTTTAACCGTACATTTTATATATTTAATACCGCTGAGAGTTTCAAGAGAAATTTCTTCCTTATCGGTTAAGCCGTTATCAAAAACATACTTTGCAACACATCTGGTGGCATTACCGCACATTTTTCCTCTCGAACCGTCCGCATTATACATATCCATTTGAAAATCGGCAACATCCGAGGGCTTTATCAGCACAAGACCGTCTGAACCGATACCGAAATGTCTGTCGCTGACCTTTATTGCCACGTCGGAAGGATTTTCAACATTTTCTTCAAAGCAGTTTACATATATATAATCGTTACCTGCTCCGTGCATTTTTGTAAACTTCATTCACATCTTCCCTTTAAGATTTATATTTTTCTGAAATTTTCCGCAGAAATAGACGTTCCCGTCATCATTCTGACCACATTACGAAAAACTCCTATATGTGTATTTGAAATATGCTTATCTATATGCATACTTCCGAAATACCAACATTTAAACTCGCAGGACTGACTCAATTCTTCAAAATAAGTATTAAGTCCCGTTACCTTTGCGGACTCGGTATCCTGGAGTTGAAGCAAACTCTTGATTTTTGCGGGGGGCTCATGAGTCAAAATATAATCAACTCGGAAATTTCTCTCCTGCAATTTTTTTGCACCGTCAATAAGTTCCTGCCTGACGGGAGTTTCATCGCTTGACCATGTGTCCCTGTCATAGCGAAGGTCAATATCCGGGCTTTCGCCTCCGCCCATTACAAATACGCTTTCCCCGTCAAAATCATACACCTGACCTCTTTGAAGGTAATAGATGTTATCACTTATCTTTCTGGCAAGACCGCCTTTATATGTTCCCAACTTATAATTTTTAAGAAGCTCAAAATTTTCATGAGTTCCGTCAATAAAACAAACCGTATATTTTTTAGAAGAAATCTTTTTAAGATTTTTTTGCTCCTTGGCACTGTTATCCCAAATAAAGCCGAAATCACCGCAAACAAACAGAGTATCGTTTTTTTTCAGCTTTTTCAATTCGGGTTGAGAAAAACGGTTAATATTTCCGTGCATATCACCGGTAACGTACAACAAATCCTTTACCGCTCCCTTCTTAAAATAATAAAATAAAAGTCCGTTAAGTCTTGATTAGATTGCAAATTTATTATATAATAAAATATATTATACAACAATATAGGTGGCTTGTCTATGAAAAAATCATTTATTTTTTTAATAACTTTAACAGTTTTTTTGTCTATGTTTGCCCCACTGACGTGTTTTGCGACATATAATGATTCTCTCGACATTGATGCGGACATAGCATATATGGTATGTTTGGATAACGACGAAGCGATTTTTAACAAAAACTTTGATAAGGTTACCGCTCCTGCAAGCCTTACAAAAATTATGGTTGCCCTGATAGCACTTGAAAAGTGCGATAACCTTTCCGCTCCCGTTACCGTTTCGCAGTATGCCCTTGATTCTCTTATCGGAACAGACAGTTCAACCTCCGGCCTTAAACCCGGTGAAAAAGTTACAATGGAAATACTTCTTAACTGTATGCTTGTAAAATCCGCCAACGAAGCCGCCATCGCCATTGCCGAATACATAGGCGGTTCAATACCGAATTTCGTCAATATGATGAACGCAAAAGCAAAGGAACTGGGATGTAAAAACACAAACTATGTAAATGTTCACGGCCTTGATGCGGACGGTCATTACACAACGGCGAAGGATCTTTACATAATTACAAAAGAAGCACTGAAAAATCCGACTTTTGAAAAAATCGTCGGCAAAACGGAATACACTATCCCAAAAACGAACATGCAGGATGAACGTACTGTTTACACCACCAACTTTATGTTGAATTCCAATTATAATTTTTACTATCTTCCTTATATTACGGGCGTTAAAACAGGTACCACCGACGATGCCGGGCACTGCATCATTACAAAGGCAAGCAAGAACGGATATAATTATCTTGCCATTATTATGGGTGCGGATGAAAGAGATATCAACAATGACGGCGAAAAAGAAAACATCGCTTTCATGCAATGCAAAAAAATGATTGAATGGACTTATAACAACATAAAATACAAGGTTGTTGCCGAAGCAAACCAAATAGTAACCGTTGCAAAGGTTAAATATTCATGGGAAACAGACCACGTCAACCTGATTCCGGGAGAAGATATTTCCGCACTTGTACCCTCAAGACTTGACAGTTCAAGCGTTTACATTCAGCCCAACACGGACACTCCCGAAACGCTGAAAGCACCTATAAAAAAAGGTGATATTGTCGGCACGGCAACAATTTATTATGCAGGCTCCGAAATAGCCGTGACGAATCTTGTGGCACAGGAAAACGTCCGCCGCAGTCTTATCCTTTCCGTAGGCGGAATAATCGGTGCGATTTTTTCAAGCGTCATCGGTAAAATACTTATAACTCTTATTATATTGACAGTGACAGGTTATATCGGTTATATTGTTTACCTGAACAAATTTAAGAATTCAAAGACAAGTTTAAAAGATTTATTTAAAAAATAATTATATTTTCTGAAGAATATTTTTTCCTATTGTATTTTTTCTTCCGATATGGTATATTTTATATGAGAGTTTTTAATTATCTGCGAAAGAGGTAATGTTTATGAATAAAAATCTTGTGAAATTCTTATCTGTAATCGTGGCAATAGTCATGGTTGTTTCCTCCGTAGGAGTTGTTTCGGCTAAAACCTCGGCGGATGACGTAAAAAATGCTGTTACAAGCGTTATTCACACAGATAAAAAAACGCTTGAAGAAGTAAAAAAAATAATACTCGACTACGTTGACGGTTACGAGAAAAGACATTCTGAAAGCAGTGCAAAATGGAACGTAACACTGAACGGAAAAACTTTCGACCTTCTCCGTGTTGACGATGCGGCAAAAGCATTCGCCAACATTCGTTCAACAAAACAACTTAAATATGTTCTGTTGGAATATGTTGAATGCGGTATCACAAAACTTCTGAGACTTTTAGCCAACTCCATTCCGGACAAAAATAATGTAATTGACGAAAAAAATTACGTTTCCTCAAACTTCTATAAGGGAACAGACAAATTTATTTCAGAACCGGTCGAAAAAGCAAAATGGTCTTTGGGATATGCCAATGTCAGCCTTGTTCCGGAGGATTATCTTACTCATAACTATTTCCTCGGCGGATATATGGACCCCAACAATGATTCATGGAACAGAGTTGAATCTGTTGTTGATGATATGAAAGCCCGTATTATTGCCGTTGATGACGGAAGCGAAAGAGGTGTTTCCGTATTTGCGACTATTGACTGTATCGGTATTTCCAATGCAAGTATCAAAGAAATACGCTCAAGAGTGGCAAAGATTGCCGCAGATAAAAATATTAAACTTGCAAGCATAAATATTACATCAACTCATGCTCACAGTTGTATCGACACTCAAGGTCTCTGGACCGATATGAAAAATAAACTTATTTCAAATCTTATCAAAAGCTGGACAGGATACGGTACTCTCCAAACGGGAACCGATCCGGGATATATGGAACTTTTGTATTCAAGAACATCTGTTGCCATCGGTAAAGCATTTGACGATATGAAACCCGGCACAATGAAGATGGCAAAAAAAGATATCGGCAAAGATTATTTTGAAAACAAAAACCGTCCTTCCGCCACTTCACTTGATACGAATGTTACAAGACTTACATTTACCCCCGATGATAAAACAAAAACTCCCACAATAATCGTTAATATGGCTGCTCATCCCGATGTTGCCGGACTTGCCACATCAGACGGAAAAGGCACAGGCAGAGATCTTTGCGGTGAATACATATACTATATGGAAGAAGTCCTCAATAAAGCCGGTTTCAACCTGATGTTCATCAATGGTGCCATTGCGGGAATTTATATGGCAAGAGGTGTAACGGGAGACGGAGTCGAAACC
>JAZUKF010000130.1:0-2340 GCA_045643165.1 Acutalibacteraceae bacterium
ACTGCGACGAAAAGGGATTCGCTTCAAGAAATGCAGGATTACGTTCAAATCCTTAAGGACATCCGCGAAGAGCCTGCGTTGTATCTGCTTTGGAATAATTATGTTGCCGACAATAAATATATCGGCACGCTCGGATTCAACGCGGTTTTGGACACGGTGGATGAAGTCGCAAAACTCCTAAACGAATAAGAAAATAACTGAAAAAGTCCTTTCATACCAACCGTAATATGAAGATGTGACCTTCATTGGACGCAAAATGTCCGATGGAGGTCATCCTTTTTTATTTGGCCCCGTTCCCAGGGCTAAGGAAAACAGAGCTTTCATTTATGATAGCAATTTGATAATAAAATATTTTCGCAGGCATTGCTTTGGGTGCAGCGGATGAACGCAGTACGGGAAACGGCAACGGAGATCGACAATAATGATTTGCCCTACGCATAACAGACGCACGGCGGCGGGGAGAAATCCCTGCCGCCGTGTTTTATTATATTCATACGTTGTTCATTGCTTCATAAAAACTGATATTACCGTCTCGAATATAGAACTTTAATTGTTCAAATACCTTTAATTCCGGTTGAGGATGAGACAAACAATTTGCGATATCTATGAATTCGCAACCGGTTTCGTTGGAAAGTGATTGAAGCCGTTTATAGATTTCTGTACTTCCTTTGCAGTGTCCGGCAGAATAAACCAGATATGTTTTTGCTTTTGTTTTTGTATGAATAGTATATAAAAGCCATTCATACTGCGAGATGAAATCGGAGGCGTTTTTTCCACAACTCATTACATCGGCCGCACCGATTTCGATAAAAACTTTTTTGGGGAACAGCTCCAATACGCAAACATCAAGAAGATTCGGAATATCTTCGGTGTGCATCTCGCTGACGCTCCGATTATACAATGTTTCCGACAGATTGAAAGAATTCCCGAGTTCTGTAACATTCAGCCTTAAAAAAACATCTGACCCGAAAAATACGACACCGTTTTTTTCTGCGAGTTTGTTCATTCCTTTGTACTGATTTTTGAGACTTTCATATTTTACAATGTCTTTTTCATTCATAATTATGTTCTCTCTATACTCCGTTTCTTTTTTTGCTTTTTTATCGTTTCTTTTGTTAATGAAAAACACTGCCAAATTCGCAGATACGAAAATGAAATTTACAAGATAAACCACCAAAACATAGTTTATTTTGCCGGAAATCAGCTTGGCACCGATCCCCGCTATGTAGCCGGTGACAATCAAGAGTATAAATGGCAGGCTCATTGATTTTGCTGTTTTTGATTTGATGTTTTTTATGACCGAAAGCGGCCAGGAAAAGCCAAAACATACCAGCATAGCAGTTTCAAGTATTTCAGACATGGCAAACCTCCTTATTGATTGCTTGAATTATAGCATTGACAAATCATAAAGTCCAATATATAATATAAGCAAAAATCATATTATGAAAGTTATTGGTAGGTTATGGAGATAACGCAAATCAAGTATTTTCTGAACGTCGCAGAAACCGAACATATGACCGCAAGTGCTGAAAAACTGCATATTGCTCAGCCTGCCCTTTCTCAAGCAATACACCGTTTTGAAAGTGATTTGGGTGTTCCGTTGTTTGAGAAGAAAGGAAGAAACATCTGTCTCACACAGTATGGAAAATATGCTCAAATGAAACTGCTTCCCATCATTCAGGAACTTGAATCTATGCCGGACGATCTTAAAGCAATGGCACATATCGAGCATCATACCGTATATATAAACGTTTTGGCAGCATCAAGCCTGCTTACAAAAGCGATTATTAAGTATCAGGATAATCACAAAGATGTAAATTTTAAATTGCAGCAGAATGAGACGGCAGAGATCTTCGATATTCAAATTACAACGAAACTGTTTTATCAACAATCCGAAGAGAATGACGAATTCCAATATATCTATAATGAAAAAATCTTCTTAGCTGTACCGAATCAAGAAAGATTTGCAAGCAAAGCCGATATTTCACTTAAAGAAGTTGCTGAAGAAGGCTTCATTAGTCTTGCCGGTTCGAGACAATTCAGATATATCTGTGATAAGTTCTGCCATTACGCCCGAATGAAGCCGAATTATGTATTTGAAAGTGATAGCCCGGCTGCCGTTCAGGATATGATTGCCGCAAATATGGGAGTCGGCTTCTGGCCTGAACACAGTTGGGGGAAAATTAAAAACACAAAAATAAAGCTGCTTCCGATTCGTGATCCGGAATGCAGCCGTGACTTGATAGTATGCTATAATGAACGTTCCAACAGTAATTACGCTTTGGATTTTTACCGGTTCTTTACCAATATGCTGAAAAAGATGTAACTGATTTATTTGAT
>JAZUKF010000131.1:0-9990 GCA_045643165.1 Acutalibacteraceae bacterium
TTTATCTATCAAACGGAATCCGTAGGCTGACGGGAGCCGAAACCGTAACGCCTGACAAACTAAAATTTTATGAATAAAGTTTTTAAGAAGAAAGATAAATAGTGTTATTCCCGGAAATTATGAAAAAATACGGATGCCGAAAATGCATCCGTATTTTTTAGTAAGTATATTATTATTTTTATATTTATTCTGCAGTTTTTTCACCGGTTTCCTCGGTGGGTTCTCCGGCAGGTTCCTCAGTGATTTTTTCACCGGTTTCTTCTGTTTCTTCTTTAACGTCCTCGAAAAAGTCTTCGCAAACTTCTTCAAGACAATATTTGCCCCTTCTGTAGGGTTCTCTTTCGATCCACATTCCGCAGGTGAAATCCGGTACGGGAACGGGCATTCCGCCCATGGCAACCGATTGCTCGGAAAGTGCGGTAATTGCCATCCATGTTGCGGTGTCATAAACGTCAATGGGGGATGGTAAATCGTTCATGGCGGCTTCGGCATACGCACTCAATACGAGGAAATCCATTCCGCCGTGTCCTCCGAAATGAACACCTTCATCTTCGTAGGCTTTCCATAACGGGTGTTCATAAATTTTATTATATTTTTCAAAACTTTCCCAACTGCCTGTCCAACTTTCCGGATCCGGTGATATTCCTTTGATGAAAATATCGTCATGTTCGTTTGTACTTTCGGTAAATATGCCCTTTGTACCCTGAACAACGTAGTTTCTCGAATACGGTCTGGGCAGAGAACAGTCATGAGTAAGGGTAATCGTTTCGCCGTTTGCACATTTAATTATTGAAGTAACAACATCTCCGCAGTTAAAGTGCTGACCTTGAAGATAATAATCCTCATCACGGTTTTCTTTAAGCCATTCATTTAATCCTGCGGATTTACTTGCTATTGATGAAATTGTGAGAAGTCGGTTCCCTCTGTTAATTCCGATGAGTTTACAGATAGGGCCGAGTTGATGGGTGGGATAAAGTTCACCGTTTCTGTGAATGAAATTTTTAAGACGGCCGTGTCTGTTCTCTTTACCGTTACAGATTTCATCCCTTAAATCGTGACGGTAACCGCCTTCAAGATGAACGATTTCACCGAATAATCCTTTTTTAACCATATTGAAAACGGACATTTCTTTTTTATCATAACAGCAGTTTTCCAAAATCATACAGATTTTGCCTGTTTCTTCCGATGTTCTTACTAATTGCCAACATTCTTCGATTGATGCGGCACCGCCCACTTCAAAGGCAACATGTTTTCCCGCTTTCATGGCATCTATGGCAATTCTTGAATGTGTGATCCAAGTGGTACAGCAAACGATACCGATGATATCATCACGCTTTAAAAGTTCTTTATAATCAAGATATACGTCAGGCTCCTTGCCTGTTTCTTCCAAAACGATTTTTCTTCCGTTTTCCGCTCTGTCCTCATATTTGTCGCAAACGGCGGTAACCTCCAAACCGGGAATACTGATAAATTCTCTTAACATTCCGGAACCTCGTCCGCTGATGCCGACAAATCCGAATTTCTTTTTCTCGCTCATAATAATTAAATACGGTGTTTTTATTTACACGGGGTTTACCGTATATTCAGCCGATACCTTTCTTTCATATTTTAGCATAGGAATATTGCAAGGTCAAGAAAAAAATGCCTTGAAATGAAAAAATTCAAAGGCATTTTAAAATATTTTCTTTATCAATTTTCAGTTGATGTGCAAGATCATCCAATCCCGAAAATTTTCTTTCTTCTCTGATGAATTTTAAAAGGAATACACGGATTTTTTTGCCGTATAAATCACCGTCATAGTCAAAGATATGCGTTTCGCTTCGCACATCGTCATCTTCAAAGGTCGGTCTGAAACCGATGTCCGTAAATGAGGGATAAAGTTTTCTGTCTATTTCCGTTTTTGAAGCATAAACACCGAATTTAGGAATGATAAGTTCCTTCGGAAAGTATTGATTTATCGTGGGAAATCCCATCAACTTTCCTCTTTGCTGACCGTGTACGACTTCTAAACAGTAGGAAAAAGGTGAATTTAACATTTTATTGCACAGTTCTATTTCACCGTCTGCAAGAAGTTTTCTTATTCTGCTTGAACTGATGCTTTCGGAAGAAAATGAATGTTTTTCGCTGACTGAAAGCACAATGTTTTTTTCTTCGCAGATTTCTTTTAAATCCTTTACCGTTCCGCTTGCGTTTTTGCCGAAATGATAGTTGTATCCGCAACAGACATTTACGGCGGAAAGTTTGTTGATGAGAATTATTTCCGTAAATTCCACAGGTGAATAATCCTTCACCTCGTCAAAGGAAATATAAACAGGTTTTATCCCCATTTTTTCTATTGCACTTCGTTTGTCATCCTCCGTCATAAGAAGTTTTATATCCTTATTTATACGGGGATGAAATTCAAAAAGCAGTGCAACGGGAACGGTATTACTTTTTTTTGATAATCTTAAAGCATCATTCAGAACATCGGAATGTCCCAAATGTATTCCGTCAAAATTGCCCAATGCAACTGATGAATTTTTCATCATATTCTGTCCTTTATTTTTCTATATATAATCTTTTTATCTGCAAACAATCGCTGTTTTCCGTGTATTCTCCCACACCGAGAAAGTTTTTGTCCGGAGAATAAACTCTGTAATATCCGGGAGTAAAATCAAAATGTATTCGCGAAACGGAAAGTTCACCGCCGTTTGAAAAGCGTTTTGCCTGTGCTTCGCTGACAAATACCTCCGGGTAGGGTTTCAGAAGTTCGTCAACGGAAAGAAGATATTTTTCAAATCCGTCTTTTTCGAGATTTTCCAACGTGGCACATTTATCTATGTCAAGTCCGTTTGCCTTTGTTCGTCTTAAAGCGGATAACACACAAGGTACGCCCAGTGCATTTCCTATATCCCTTGCCAAAGAGCGGATATACGTTCCGGCACTGCATTCAACGGAAATGATAAATTCTCTTTTTTCTTCATCGCAGGAAAGAAGTTTGATTGATTTAATATTTACTTTTCTTGACTCAACTTCAACTTCAATGCCTTTTCGTGCTAACTCGTAAAGTCTGACACCGTTTTTCTTTATGGCGGAATACATGGGAGGAAGCTGTGAGATTTCCCCTGTGAATTTTTCCGTAGCAGAAAGAAAATCCGCTTTTGAAACGGTTTTGTCATTCCTTTCACGGACTTCACCTGTAATGTCAAGAGTATCCGTACCGATGCCGAACTGTAAAGAAGCGATGTATGACTTATCATGGCAGGGGAGGAGTTCAATGAAACGTGTGGCTCCGCCGAATGCAATAGGAAGAACTCCCGTAGCCATAGGGTCGAGAGTTCCGGTATGTCCTGCCTTTTTTTCTTTTACAATATATCCCGCTTTTTTTACCGCTGAAAACGACGTTATATTTTCAGGCTTGTCAAGACAAATAATTCCCGTCATGAAGATACTCCTCAATAGCGTTCAGCATTTCTTTTTTCGCATTTTCCAAAGGGCCTGCCAACTGACATCCGGAGGCTCTGATATGTCCTCCTCCGCCTAACTTCGCACAGATGTCCGATGCATTTATGGGATCGGATGTTCTTAAAGAAACTTTAAAACTTCCGTCCTTACGTTCTTTAAGGAGAACGCCGATATCAACGCCTTCAATCTGCCTTGTCTTTGATGCAAGGGGATCGATTTCGCTTTCATCCGAACCGCTTATTCTGTACATTTCCTGAGTAACGTATGCCAATGCACAACGGTTTGAAAAGTACATTTCAAGACCGTTCATAACAAGTCTTTCAAGATTAACGTATGTTTTTGTAACGGTTTCAAACATTATTTCGTTAATTTTACCGCTTTTTGCCCCCAACTTGATAAGTTCGGATGCCATTTCAAATGTTCTTGATGTGGCATTATAATATCTGAAACAGCCTGTGTCCGTGGTAATTCCGGTGAAAAGGCAGTCGGCAATATGACTGTCGATTTCAAGGCCCATTTCCTTTATGCAAAGGAATATGATTTCACAGCAGGCGGCGGCATTTTCGTCAAGCAAAAGATTATCGCATTCGATTTTGTTTGAACCGTGATGATCTATCGCAAGACCGATTTTATTTTTATATTTTTTTTCTAATGTATCTCCCAGAAGGAGAGAATCGGCAACGTCAACGGAAATAACATATTTTTCTTCAAAGGATTGCTCTTCCATATCCTCAAAAAGATATGAATATTTCTTTGCAATTTCATCCTCACAGATACACCTTGCCTTTTTGCCCATAAGACGTAACGCACGGCATAAAGCGAAAGCGGAGCCTAACGTGTCTCCGTCAGGGTTCATGTGGGAGAGAATTACAAAACAATCCTTTTCTTTCATTATTTCGATTGCACGTTTAATGTCAATTCTCATTTTTCTCCTCCTTGATATCATCGAGCATTTTAAATATTTTCATTCCGTGTTCCACCGAATCGTCCGCAAAGAATTTAATTTCCGGAGTTTTTCTCAAATGAAGACGTTTTCCCACTTCTCTGCGAATAAGACCGACAGCACCGTTAAGGCCTTTAACGGCGGTTTCAGCCGTTTCAAGACCTTCAATGGCGCTGATATAAGCCTTAACAAATGATAAATCTCCGCTGACTTCACAACGAACGACCGTGAGCATTTTGTCGCTTATTCTGGGATCTTTCAATTCACGAATAATTGCGGCAATTTCTCTTTTAATATCTTCCGAGGTTCTGCTGACACGATATCCTGCCATTAATCTCTATACTCCTCTATCTGATAAATCTCGAATACATCTCCGATTTTGATATCGTTATATTTTGCAAGACCGATACCGCATTCAAATCCTGTGGCAACCTCTTTAACGTCATCCTTGAAACGTCTGAGAGAAGCGATTTCATCCTCTGCAATAACGATACCGTCACGGACGATACGGATATTTGCATTTCTTACAACCTTACCGTCGGTGATATAACTTCCCGCAATAAGACCGACAGAAGAAATATGAATTGTATCTCTGACCTCCGCTTTACCGAGAACGACTTCTCTCGTTTTCGGAGCAAGCATACCTTTGATAGCGGCTTCGATTTCTTCAATACAATCATAAATGATGCGGTATGTTCTGATTTCTACGCCGTCCCGTTCTGCATTTGCTTCGGCAACATTGTCAGGTCTTACATTAAATCCTACAATAACGGCACCTGAAGCATGGGCGAGCATTACATCGCTTTCGCTGATTGCACCGACACCGCTGTGAATAACACGGACACGAACTTCATCGTTTGTGAGTTTTTCAAGGTTTTGTTTAACTGCTTCCGCAGAACCCTGAACATCTGCTTTAACAACAATATTGAGTTCCTTCATTTCACCCTGCTGAATTGAGGAGAACAGGTTATCAAGAGTAACCTTCTGAACGGAATTGAACATTTCCTCTTTAATTTTATCTTTACGCTGTTCAACAAGAGTTCTTGCAAGTTTTTCATCGCTTACAGCATCGAAACCGTCGCCTGCCTGAGGAACTTCAACAAGTCCCATGATTTCAACGGGAACAGACGGTCCTGCTTCTTTAAGTTTTTTACCGTGTTCATTGACCATTACTCTTACACGTCCTACGGATGTACCCGCAACGATAACATCGCCGGATTTAAGAGTACCGTTCTGTACAAGTAAAGTGGCAATAGGTCCTCTGCCTTTATCAAGACGTGCTTCGATAACGATACCTTTAGCCGCTCTGTTGGGATTGGCTTTAAGTTCCTTCATTTCGGCAACAAGAAGAATTGCTTCAAGAAGTTTGTCAATATTCATATGAGTCTTTGCGGAAACGGGAACGCAAATTGTATCACCGCCCCATTCTTCGGGGATAAGCTCATATTCGGTAAGCTGCTGCATGATACGTTCCGGATTTGCACCCGGTCTGTCCATTTTATTTATGGCAACGATAATTGAAACACCTGCCGCTTTTGCATGGTTTATGGCTTCGATTGTCTGAGGCATGATACCGTCATCAGCCGCCACAACCAGAACGGCAATATCCGTTGCCTTTGCTCCTCTTGCACGCATTGCCGTAAATGCGGCGTGTCCGGGAGTGTCGAGGAATGTGATTTTCTGTCCGTTGGCGGAAACCATATATGCACCGATATGCTGAGTAATTCCGCCGGCCTCCGTATCTGTAACGGAAGTGTTTCTGATAGCATCGAGGATTGAAGTTTTACCGTGGTCAACGTGTCCCATAACAACTACAACGGGAGTACGGTCCTGAAGATCTGTATCATCGTCTGTACTGTCGTCAATAATTCTTTCTTCGATCGTTACAACAACTTCTTTTTCAACCTTTGCGCCTAATTCTGTTGCGATAATTTCTGCTGTGTCATAGTCGATAGTCTGATTGACTGTTGCCATAACTCCGAAAGAGAACAATTTTTTTACTACCTCTGTGGCAGTCATTTTCAAAAGTGCCGCAAGGTCGGAAACGACGATTTCTTCGGGAACTTTGATGACAAGTTGAGGCCTTTTTGCTCTTTCTTCCGCAATTCTTTTAAGTTTTTCCGCTTCACTTTCATGATGGCGTGAACGCATTCCCTGTTTTTTATACTGTTGAGATTTTTGAGTAAGTTTCTGCTTATGAACAAGGTTGTCGCCTTTGGATCTGTTGTATTGAGGAGCGATATTTTCATATCTCTCATTATATTTGTCAAGTTCAACTTCTTCCGCTCTTGTGTTGATGGTTCTTGCTTCACCCTTTGTTCTTGCCTGCATGGGTTTATCTTTTTGCTCTTTCTTTTTCTTTTCCGGCTGAGGTTGAGCAGCAGGAGTATTTTTCTCATTTTGAGCAGGCTTTTTACTATCGGACTTTTTCGGTGAATTTTTTTCTTCCTTTGCAGGTTCATCTTTTCCCGAAACTTCTTTTTCCTCTTTGATTTCCTCTTTTACTTCTTTTCTTTCACTTATCTTTGCAAAATATGCTTCAAAGTTTTCAACCTGATTTTGCTGAGTGATAACATCAAAAAGGATATTCAAATCTTTTTCTTCAAGAGCAGTTGATGCTTTTTTCTTCACACCGTCTGTTTTTTCTGCAAGAAGTTCGATAATTTCTTTACTTTGTCTTTTAAAATCCTTTGCTAAATCGCTGACTTTATATTTAATTACCATTTATATCTACCTCCGCTGTATGTTCGTTATACTGTTTCAAACGCTCTGCAAATCCTGCATCGTTTACGGTGATGACCGCCGCTTTAACTCCGATTATTTTTTTCATTTCTTCCATTGTACGGTCAATTTCATCTAACGGCAAGTTCCTGCCGTTGTAGGAGCAAGCCTTAATGAATTCATTTTTTAAACGTGCAGAAGCATCGCTTGTCATTAAACAATAATTTGCTTTGTTTTTAATTATGGAGTCCAGGGCGGCATCGTGTCCCCATGAAATCTTACCTGCCCTGCGGCAAAGACCTAAAAGATTATAGAATTTGCTATCCATTATTTTTCAGTTCTTCCTCCATTCTGTCGAAAACATCCTGAGGTACAGAACATGACAAAGCGTGTTCAAACCCTTTGGATTTTCTTGCTTTTCGGAAACATTCAAGGTTACGGCAAATGTAAGCACCTTTGCCCTGTGCTTTCCCTGTAAGGTCCAGGGAAATTTCGCCTTCGGAATTTTTAACAACACGCACGAGTTCTTTTTTAGTTTTCATTTCTCTGCATCCCACACATTTTCTCATGGGGATTTTTTTAATTCCGGCCATAACCCGAACTCCTTTCATATAAATAAAACCGTTACAAATTATTAAAGTTTAATCACTTCGGAAGTTTCAAAAAAACCGCTTTCCGGTTTAATATCAATTTTCCATCCCGTTAATTTTGCCGCAAGTCTTACGTTCTGACCTTTGTTACCGATTGCGAGAGATAACTGCTCATCAGGAACGGTAACGTGGCAGGCATTTGCGGCTGAGTCATCAATTTCAACACTGATAACATCTGCCGGAGCGAGAGCGGCTGAAATAAATTCCTTCGGATCTTCACTGTATTTAACGATATCAATCTTTTCACCGCCGAGTGTTTCGACGATTTTTTCAACACGTGTTCCACGTTGACCGATACATGCACCTACGGGATCAATATTTTCGTCCTGCGTGCTTGCAACGGCAATTTTTGTCCTTGAACCCGCTTCTCTTGAAACGGCTTTGATTTCAACAACTCCGTCATAAATTTCGGGAACTTCCGTTTCAAAAAGTCTTTTTACAAGACCGGGATGAGTTCTTGAAATCATGATTTTTGCACCGTTCTTTTCGGTTGATTTAATATCAACAACATAAACTTTTATAAGTTCTCCTTCTTTTAAAACCTCACCGGGAACCTGTTCCGATTTGGGAAGAAGTGCTTCACCCTTGCTTATTTCAAGTATAGCGTTTCCGTTTACGGGATCAACTCTGTGAACCTTTGCGGTGATAAGTTCCTGGAAATGCTTTTGGAATTCAGCCATAAGCTGACCTTTTTCCGCTTCACGTATGCCCTGACGTATAACGTGCTTTGCAGTCTGTGCGGCAACACGGCTGAATGCTTTTGATTCCATTTCAATTTCAACGACATCGCCGATTTGAGCACCTGTCATATGTTTTTGAGCCTCTTGGAGAGTGATTTCCGTATCATCATCCTCCACCGTTTCAACAACGGTTTTACGAAGCCATACACGCATAATCTGCTGTTCGGGATCTATTGTACAGAACACTACTTCTTTTTTATTAAAATCGTTTCTGAGAGCAACGATCAAAGCCTGTTGTATTCTTTCGCAAAGAAGTGCGGCGGGAACACCCTTTTCCTTTTCAAGCAAATTAACCGCTTCAAAAAATTCCTTATTCATTTTCCTATCAATCCTTTCAGACACTATAAATATTAGTTTTCAAAATCATCCAGCTTTATGTACGCTGCAGCGGATTTTTCAAATGTTTTGATTTCATCATTATCGTTTTTAAAAGAAACTTTTCCGTTTTCATAGCCGCAGAGAGTCCCTTTAAAATCCCTCTGACCGTTTTCATCCGGACGAATAAGACGAACCGTAATTTTTCTTCCCATCATTTTTTCAAAATGGAAATCCCTGACGAGTTCTCTTTCAAGACCGGGGGAGCAAACCTCAAGACAGTAAGATTTGTCAATGGGATCCGCTTCATCAAGGGGATCATTTAATGCGTGAGTCATGTCAACGCAATCATTTATATCAACTCCGCCGTCTTTGTCGATAAAAACTCTCAGATACCAGGAAGCACCTTCCTTGACAAACCTGACATCCCAGATTGTCAAACCGAGTTTTTCGGCAAGAGGAGCCGCAATGTCATAAACTACGGATACCGTGTTTTTGCCTTTTGCCACAAATTCATCTCCTTCTTCAGGCTGACAACAGAAAAGAGCGGGTCGCCCCACTCTTTTTGTCAAATCCTAATTCTTACTTTTCATATTTTACCACATAAATTTGTAATAATCAAGTGTTTTTTTAAAATTTGATAAGATTTTTATAAGGGGCTGTTGCATTTAGATGCAGAAAGCGTTTTCTTTGTCCCGAAGGCGTACATAGGTACGTCGAGCGGGCAAAAAACGTTTAGAAAAGCAAAATGATATAATAATCAAATTAAATAATCACAAAAAAGACGGTTATAAAAGATTAAACTTCTTTTTACAACCGTCTTTTAATAATATATTATAGTTTGCTTTTCGGTCTGTGCTAAATACGACAGCCCCTCTCGATTTTCTTTGCTTCGATTACCATTGCAACGATATCTCCCGTGGAATTTAAGAAAGAATATAATTTACCAAGCAACGCTTCAATTATCAGCATATCGGCATATAATTCTCCGGAAATTCCCGCATAAGTCATCAGAACGATCATACCCAGCAAAAAAGAACCGGGTTGATTAGGTACGCTGAAGGAAATAAGAATAAATATTATTGCCATCCCGAAACATTGGGCAATGGATAAATCTATCTGCACACTTGTAATAAGCATCATAATATAAAATGCCACAATCACACAGTTACCGTCC
>JAZUKF010000132.1:0-1959 GCA_045643165.1 Acutalibacteraceae bacterium
CTCAAATAAACCGGCAAGAAGATGAAGACCCATAAGACCTTTATCAGTTACGATAAGGACATTTTTTAATCCTTTTGATTTGACAAATTCGGGAAGTTTTTTTACCGAACCGGGACCTGTAAGAAGTTCAGGTTCTTTCCAGTTGAAAAGGTTAGTACCCATAACCATTTTAAATGCGCCTTGATATGTTCTGTAATAAAGTTTTGATAATTCGTTCATGATTTTTTCTCCTTTATTCAGTTTTTATTTATACTGTTTTTTAATTCTTCAAGTAATTCATCAAGTGAATCAATTCGTTTTATTATGTTTTCACGAAGAAGGGGGAAGAGGTTATAAAGTCTTTCTCTGCTTTTTGAAGTTTTGCTTTTATATTCGGTTTTAATATTTTCAAATTTGGCTTTGAATTCATCTATTGTTTTATTAAACTCGGTTTTTGTTTCATCTGAAAATTCGTAAACTTTTGTTTCAACGTCTGAAATTTTAGTTTTTGCAAATAACGTGATTTCATCAGAGAGTTTATGCATTGAGTTTGTAAATTTACGAATAATACCGAGTGTTTTAATAACAGTAAGAAACAAATCAATAAAGAAAATAATAAGCAAAATGTAAACAATTATTCTTTTGTAAAATGCAGGAATAACTTTCATAAAATAGTTTTCCGTAACTGGGTTTATGAAATATGAGAATACGCACGAGGCAGTTCCCCAATAAATTGTATGTAAAAGACATATTCTGCCGTGTATATTAAACTTTTTGTCCGAGTAGTCCCACCAGCGTTCATGAAAAAGTTTTTCCATGATGTAACTTGTCAGGTATTCTACAATATCACAAATAATAAATCCCGTAACAAAAGTAATTGCTTCATTTAAATAAAGGTTTTCGGTTATTTCACGAAGCGGTACTATAAGAATCGTAAGAATAATTGCGCCTGTACCGTATATCGGGCACATAGGACCGAACAAAAAACCTCTGTTTACCCATTTCTTAGGTCTTATCGAGCAATAACACGATTCAATTAACCACCCGATAAAACTGTAAACGAAAAAATAAATAATTAAATCAAATATCTTCATTTTTCACCGCCCGTTCCTGTTAATTTATGAAATTCAGAACGGTATTTTTCTGAAACGGAATACCACATTTCTATTGAAGCACAGTATTTATCCATAAAAGAAACAACAAAAGTTTCTTTGTATTTCGGAATGGAAGGAGTAAGCGGAAACATATGCTTTTTTATTACATCTTTCTCGATCGGTGTAAGTGTACCGCATAAATAATAAGCGTTTTTTAAAGCAAAACCCGGATGTCTGTAACCGTGTAATTTATGACTTATGTCATCTTCACGCCAATCATAATAAAAAAGGTCATGCATTGTTGCGGCTCGTGTTGCTTCAACATAATTCATATTGTGTTTTTTAGTGAATAAAAAACTTAAATATGCGACGCTTCTTATATGTTGTAACCTGTTGATTTTAAAATGTTGTTCATAGTTTTCGAGTTGTTGAAGTTGCGGTGAATAATAAATATCTCCGGCAATTTCAAGATATTCTTTCCACTCTTTTGTATCCATTCTGTATGAGGATATATATGAATTATAAAGTTTTCCCAAAAAAATCACCACGTAAATTATTTAATGAATTTATGGAATACTTTTTTACCTTTTTTGATTACAACATATCCTTTTTCAAAATCGGCAACCGGAATATTGTAAGCAGGGGATGTTACTTTAACGTCATCAACGCTTACGCCGCCCTGTTCAATAAGTCTTCTTGCTTCACCGCGTGAAGATGTAAGACCGGCTTTAACCATAAGGTCAATAACGTTTGCTCCGTTATCCGAAAAATCGCCGTCTTCAAGTTGTGTTGAAGGCATATTTTCGGAATTACCCGCACCCGAGAAAATGGATTTTGCGGCTTCCTGTGCTTTATTTGCTTCTTCTTCGCCGTGAACAATTTTTGT
>JAZUKF010000133.1:0-6510 GCA_045643165.1 Acutalibacteraceae bacterium
ATTGTATAAGTTTTTATCAATTAAAATTTCGGGGAACTTTTTAATATCCATAAAATCACATCCGATAATATAAAGTATCAATTTATATCAGTATAATATCATTTTATGTTTTTGTCAAGATAATATTTAAAAATTAAAAACTTCTGAACCGCTGAACCATATATGAAGGATTTTTTGAATGATATAACGATTGCACATCTCCGGCAAAACAGGAGACAATACAAAAAAGTGAGGTATTTTTCCATTATGCTTAAACTTATATTTTTTAGGAAAACTTCATAATGGCAAAAATCTTATTTGAGTAATTCAAATATAAAAACCGATTTACCAAAATCCGAATTAGAAACACTTGCAAGATGTTTTCTGCTAAATATTCAGTCATTCTTTGAAACAGAAGGAGGCAAGAGAGAATACGAGGAATGGAAAGCAGAGCAAGAAAAAACAAAGAAGAATAAATCGGCATAAAATCACCGGCAGGGAGCTTTTGGCTCTCTGCCGATAACTTTATACAGTACTTACAAAAAGCAATAATCCGAACAAATCGCCTAAAAGCGAAAGGTTCGGATTATTTTGGTTTGGTGGGAGAGGGTGGATTCGAACCACCGAAGTCAGTAGACGACAGATTTACAGTCTGTTCCCTTTGGCCGCTCGGGAACTCTCCCATATTCGGTTTTACAAAAAAAGTGGAGCTGGTGGACGGACTTGAACCCCCGACCTGCTGATTACAAATCAGCTGCTCTACCAACTGAGCTACACCAGCACATTCGCAATCTCTCTTGAATGCTCATATAATATAACACATTATCACCTATATGTCAACACTTTTTTCAAAAAAACTTTAATTTTTTTACAGGTTGTTTTTACGTATTTTTTTCTTTATTTTTCGGTTTTATTTGAGAAAGTACAATTCCCGCAAACATCAATGCACAACCGACTATTGCTCTGCTGCTCATTCTTTCATGAAGAATCAACGCTCCGCCAACTGCACTGAACACGGATTCCGTTGACATAATAATTGCGGCAAATGTGGGATCTGCATCCTTTTGCCCCAATGTCTGAAATGTAAATGCAACACCGGTTGACATAATTCCGCAATAAAGAAGCGAAACCACAACCTCGGTACCGGCAAATACACCTTCATAACTTTCAAAAATCAATGTACAAATCAAACCCAGCACGGCACTTGTGCCGAACTGCATAACGGAAAATCCTATAGGATTGATTTCGGCGGCAAATCTGTCCACAACAAGAATATGCAACGCCCAGAATACCGCACCGATAAGAAGAACCAAGTCCCCTGTGCCAAACCTTTCACCCGGAACAATACTCAGAAAATATAAACCGATTGCTGCCGTTACAGCACCTATCCATGTTAAAACATTTGTCTTTTTCTTCAAAAAAATGAAGCCGATTATGGGAACCAATACGGTATAAAGTCCTGTGATAAACCCGGATTTTCCCGAACTTTCGGTTATTTTTACACCGAACTGCTGCAAGCATGATGCAATAAACAAAACGCATCCGCAAATTATTCCGCTTTTAACGGTATGTTTATATTTTGCTCTGAACGCTTCACCACGTTCTGCTATAATCACTACGGGAATCAATGTCAGAACACCGAGACCGTACCTCAGACTGACAAAGGTAAAAGGTCCCACGTCATTTTTACTTGCTATTGTTTGCGTTACAAAGGCAAAACCCCAGATTATTGCCGTTAATAACAAAAGTGCGGATGATTTTAATTGCTTATTCATTTACATTTTCCTTTATATAACACACTTATATGAACCCGATTTTGACGGGAAAATATTATGCCTATGCTTTATTAAAATACTCGTTAATCCTTTAAACGTCATATAATTTTTCTCTCTTCTTCTTTTTAACGAAGGAGAAAACCCCAGCCACAACGGCAACAGCCGCCGCACCGCCAAGTTTATAATAAATAACTCTGCTGTCATTACCCTCGATTTTAAGTTTAGACCATAAATCTGTCATAAGAGATAAAATATCGTTGGGCAAATTTTCATAATATGTAGTGATCATTTCGTCCTGATTTTCGGGATAGAGAATTTCCTCATCCTTATAGATGTATTCATCATTTTCAAGGACTAATTTATTCGGTGTTGCGTAACCGATATATTCCGCATTGGCGAGAGCCACATCTCCGCTCAAAAGGAAATTGATATACAACTCCGCCGCCGTTTTATTCTGAGCACTTTTCGGGATGCAAATTGAATCCACAAAAATATTCGTACCCTCTTTGGGATAATAAAAGGCAAGGTCCGGATTATTTTCCAGCATAATTAAATAATCCCCTGCGTAATATGCCCCTATGGCGGCATCTCCCGCTTCCATTTTATTGAAAATCTCATCGGCAACGTAGGACTGTACCACACTTTTCTGGTCAGCCAGAAGATTATACGCCTTTCGCCATTCCATTTCATCGGTGGTATTAACATCTATACCGAGATAAAACTGTGCCGTGGCGAAACCGTCTCTGGGATTGTTAAACTGCAAAATCTGATCTGTGTAATCCTTATCCCACATCAGACTCCAACTGTCGGGAGAACCTTTAACGACCTTTGTGTTATAAATTATTCCAACCATTCCCACATTGTAAGGAACGGAGTATTCATCCGTCGGATCAAAATAAAGTCCCTTATATTTATCCATAATATTTGAGTAATTCGGTATATTGGAAAAGTCTATTTTTTCCAGCATATCCTCCTTGATCAAACGGGCAATCATATAATCGGAAGGAACTATAATATCGTAACCGGCACCGCCGCTTTTAAGTTTTGTATACATATCCTCGTTGTTGTCATAGGTTGTATAGTTCACTTTTATGCCGGTCAATTTTTCAAACTCTGCATTTACGTCCATGGAATCGTCCCCGCCGTCGGAGATATACTCTCCCCAGTTATAGACATTCAGAGATGTACCTGCCAGAGATTTATATTTTTGATATATTTCATCACCGTTTTCTGCATTAACGCTGATTGCGGAAATGAAAAACATTATCATCACAATAAGTAACAGGATAATTTTTTTCAAAAAATCACCTCCGTAAAAACATTTTTTACCGTTAGATTTCATTTTTATTCTTTCTGATTTCCCCACGTCTTTTTGACATATTTATCAGGAAAAGAAGCACAAGAACGGCAAAAAATATCAATGTGGAAAGAGCATACATATCCGGTTTAACTCTCTTTTTAGTCATGGAAAACAGTTTAATAGGTAACGTCTGCCACTGCGGTCCGCTGACAAAATAACTGATGATAAAATCGTCAAGGGACAGCGTAAATGACATTATCATTCCCGTTACGATACCCGGTCTGACTGTGGGAAGAACCACTTTAAAAAATGATTGGAAAGGAGTACATCCCAAATCGAGAGCCGCTTCGGACAAATGCTTATCCATCTGACGAAGTTTCGGAAGCACAGATAAAATAACATAGGGTAGATTGAATGTGATATGTGCTATCAAAATCGTCTGAAAGCCGAGAACACTTTTAATTTTCAGAAGTCCCGCACCGAACACAAAAAGCAAAAGCAGGGAAATTCCCGTTACTATATCCGGGTTCATCATGGGAACATTGGTTACGCTCATAACAGCGGAACGGACATATTTATTTTTCATTCCGTTAATTCCCACCGATGCGGCAGTGCCGAGAACGGTTGCTAAAATTGATGACAACACGGCGATAAGCAATGAATTTCTCAATGCCTGCATCGTTCCTTTATCGCCGAAAAGTTCTTTATACCATTTTAAAGAAAATCCGGACATAACAGATGTACTGCTTGAAGCGTTAAAAGAATAGATTACCAACACCACAATGGGTGCATAAAGGAAGATGAAAACAAGTGCGGTGTAAATATAAGAAATAAACGGTCTGTTCTTTTTCATAATATCACACCTCCGTCATCCTCATCACCGGAAAACTTATTCATAACCGCCATGCAAATCAAAATCAGAACCATTAAAACAAGTGAAAGAGATGCACCGAGATTAAAATTATTCGAAGTGATAAACTGTCCCTCGATAACCTCACCGATAAGGGCAAAATTACCGCCGCCCAACTTTTGAGTTATGTAGAAAGTGCTGACAGAGGGTACAAAAACCATTGTAATTCCGGAAACGATACCGGATTTACTCAAAGGTAAAATCACCTTTGTCAATGTTTCAAATTTACTTGCACCTAAATCACCGGCGGCTTCAATAAGTCTTACATCCATTTTGGTTAAAACGGAATAGATCGGCAAAATCATAAAGGGAAGAAAATCGTAAACCATTCCCAGAATAACTGCACCGGAAGTATTTATCATATGAAACGGTCCTATTCCGAATTTCTCAAAAAAAGAATTTATTATTCCCGTATTCTCGATCAATGACATCATAGCATAAGTCCTTACCAAAAGACTTGTCCACATGGGAAGCATCACAAGCATTATCATTGTGCTTTGAGTACGCAGTTTCATTGAAGCGATAATATATGCCACGGGATATGCTATCAAAAGGCAGATGACAGTTGCCACAAGTCCGTACCAAAGGGAATTGAGGAAAACTTCTTTATAATTTCCCAACTGATAAATATTGCTCATTGTGAATTTACCCGCAGAATCGGTAAAAGCATAATAAGCCACCATTACAAGAGGAGCAATAATAAACAGAGCAGACCATACGATATGCGGTGAAGCAAGAAGTTTTTCACCTAATTTTTTCCTGTTCAAAGCGTCCACCCCTTTATCTTTTACTCTTCCTCGGTAATATCGGAAAGATGGTCAATTTCATCGCTGAACGAACTGTAATCACCGAATTTTCCCGAATAAACCGACTTTTTCATAATGTGAATTGAATCCGGTTCGATGATCAAACCGATTTCATCACCCACATTCTGTTCCTTCGTAGACTGTATCATCCACTTAAATCCACGGATATCCACTATTATTTCATAATGCACGCCCTTAAACGTTACAGAGGTAACCGTGCCTGAAATCATACCCTTATCGGCAGAGGTAACAATAACATCCTCCGGACGGACAACAACATCCACCGCTTCACCCTTACCGAAGCCTTTATCAAGACATTGAAAAGTATGACCGGAAAAGGTTGCACGGAAATCCTCCTGCATAACTCCGTCAAGGATATTGCTTTCACCGATAAAATCAGCCACAAAAGCATTTTTAGGTTCATTATAAATATCCTGAGGTGTACCGATTTGCTGAATTTTACCGTTATCCATAACCACAACCTTATCGGACATGGAGAGTGCTTCCTCCTGGTCATGAGTAACAAAGATGAATGTAATACCCAACTTCTGCTGGATATTTTTAAGTTCCACCTGCATATCCTTACGAAGTTTCAGATCAAGTGCCGCCAAAGGCTCATCAAGTAAAAGAATTCTCGGATTGTTTGCAAGAGCCCTTGCAATGGCAACACGCTGCTGCTGACCGCCGGAAAGAGAGTCCACATGACGTCTGCCGAAACCTTTAAGGTTTACAAGTTCCAGCATTTCAGAAACGGTCTTTTTTATTTCGGCATCACTTTTCTTTTTAAGACGTAAACCGAAAGCAACATTTTCAAACACATTAAGATGCGGGAAAAGTGCATATCTCTGAAAAATGGTATTCACCTGTCTTTTATGAGGCGGAACACCGTTAATACGTTTATTATCAAAAATAACATCGCCGTTTTCAGGCTCAACGAAGCCGGCTATAACTCTGAGAGTTGTAGTCTTTCCGCAACCTGAAGGTCCCAGCAATGTTATGAATTCTTTATCCCTGATATAGAGGTTAATATTATTAAGTACTTTCTCTTCACCGTAAGAAAAATCAACGTTTTTAAGTTCAATTACAGCATCTCTTTTCAATTATGCAACCCCCTTCTGAAAATATGAATAGTTACATAATAATATAATGCGAAATTAAAAAAATGTCAATAGTTTACAGAATTTTTTTCGACAAAAAATTTCATAAAGATTTAATAAAATTTTAAAGTCGAGCGTAGGGAACGGTCTTGACCGTTCCGCATTTCAGACAGTAGATAGTCAGATGATAGACGAATAGATTATTGTAATTCTCGGTTCCGCTCAATCCCATAAAAATTTAATAAAATTTTAAGTCAAGTGTAGGGAACGGTCTTGTGTCAAGTATGACATGGTTTACAACTTGTCCGAGGACATAGTTTACAACTTTTTGCGTGGATCATTGTGCAAAAGATAAACTCTGCGAGATATAATTGTATTTGTGTGCAAGTTTAATTTTGCAACTCTGAATTGTCTGAAAACAATGTTTAAAATTCCGTCAATTTCGGTAGGAAATAAAGCAACCACCTTGTCGCTTAAACCTTCACTTAAAAAATTTCCTTGACCGCCGAAGGTTAAATAACCGCTACTTTTAATTTTTCGTATTATTGCTCCGCTTTCATATTCCCATGGAACAATAGTTTCGGAATATTCAATTTTGTTGCGAATATATTTCTTTGCCGGTACTTCCATATTTATACTTTCA
>JAZUKF010000134.1:0-19438 GCA_045643165.1 Acutalibacteraceae bacterium
ATCTATTGCAGCAGTGAGAACATTATCTGTGCCTATTATGTTGGTCTTGACGGCTTCCATAGGGAAGAATTCGCAGGACGGCACCTGCTTGAGTGCGGCGGCATGGAAGATGTAGTCAACGCCATGCATTGCATCTTTAACCGACTGAATATCACGCACATCGCCGATGTAGAACTTAATCTTCTCCGATGCCTCGGGATATTTTGCCTGATACTCGTGGCGCATATCGTCCTGCTTTTTTTCATCTCTTGAAAAAATGCGTATTTCTCCTATATCGGTTTTTAAAAATCTGTTAAGTACAGCGTTTCCGAATGAACCCGTACCGCCTGTTATCATTAAAGTTTTTCCCGTAAATAATCCCATTTTTACACCTCGTTTATTTAACTTTCCACGGTTCATATTCGCCTTTTTCAAGAATATCCGCTATTCTCTTACAGGCGTTTCCGTCGCCGTAAGGGTTGCACGCCCTGCTCATTTTGTTGTATGCCTCTTTATTTTCAAGAAGATCTTTAAATGTTGAATAAATTGTTTCTTCATCGGTTCCGACAAGTCTGAGCGTACCCGCCTCAACGCCCTCCGGTCTTTCGGTTGTATCTCTCATTACAAGAACAGGTTTACCGTATGAGGGACATTCTTCCTGTATTCCGCCTGAATCGGTAAGGCAAAGGTAGCAACGTGCTTCAAAGTTATGACAGTCAAAAACCTCAACAGGTTCTATTATATGAATTCTGTCGCAATCGCCGAGTTCTTCTTCCGCCGCTTTTCTGACAACCGGATTCATGTGTATGGGATAAACAGCCTTGCATTCGGGATGTTCATCAAGAACACGTCTTATAGCACGGAACATATTGTGCATAGGCTCGCCTAAATTTTCACGGCGATGTGCAGTAATGAATATAAGTTTTCCGTCGCCTACCCAGTCAAGTTCGGGATGAGTATAATCATCCTTTACAGTATGCTGCATAGCGTCAATAACCGTATTGCCCGTTATATAAATCGTTGACGGGTCCTTGCCTTCTTTTATAAGGTTATCCGCCGCTCTCTGTGTGGGCGCAAAATTATACTTTGATACAATACCGACTGCCTGTCTGTTGAATTCTTCGGGATACGGAGAATAAATGTTGTAAGTGCGAAGCCCCGCTTCAACGTGACCGACAGGTATTTGCAGATAAAAGCACGCAAGAGCCGTAACAAATGTTGTGGAAGTATCGCCGTGAACAAGTACAACATCAGGTTTTACTTCTTCAAGAACGCCTTTTATACCGTTAAGTATATTGGTGGTAATATCAAAAAGCGTCTGCTTGTCTTTCATAATTGAAAGGTCGTAATCCGGCACTACACCGAATGTGTCAAGCACCTGGTCGAGCATCTGACGGTGCTGACCTGTAACGCAAACTACTGTTTTGATATTTTTGCGTGTCTTGAGTTCATTTACCAGCGGACACATTTTTATTGCTTCCGGTCTTGTTCCGAACACGAGCATTACTTTTTTCATATTATTGTCTTCTTTCTGTTATATTACTTGTTCAATCAAATATGATATACATCATCAAAATCACAGATGTTACAGCAGTCAAGAACGATTTTTCCTTTGAGCCTGTCCGTATTTTCTTTAATTTCATCGTGTTTTACCATAATTACAACGATGTCGGAGTCGTCGAGGAATTTGTCAAAATCGTGATACTGATTATCAACTATATCTTTCTTTATCCACGGGTCGTAAACTTTAAGAGGCTCTGCAAGGTGGCTTTTCTGGAAATCAAGAAGTTGAAGTGTCGGAGATTCTCTGAAATCGTCAACATTCTCTTTGTAAGTAAGACCGTACAAGCCTACTCTCTTATAATCTTTGATTCCTTTTTCTTTCATAATGTCCGCAATTCTCGCAAGAACGTGTTCGGGCATACTGTCGTTTACTTTCATTGATTCCCATATAACTTTTGTGAGTGACGGATAGTCGCCTACAAGGAACCACGGGTCAACGGAAATGCAGTGACCGCCTACGCCCGGACCGGGTTGAAGAATATTAACACGGGGATGCATATTGCATATTTTTATTATTTCGTAAACGTCCATACCGTCCTGACGGCAGATTTTCGCAAGTTCGTTTGCAAAAGCGATGTTAACCGCACGGAAAGTATTTTCAACAACCTTTGTCATTTCGGCTGTTTTAATGTCGGTAATCGCAATCTGTCCCTGACAGAAAGATGCGTAGTATTTTGCAACCTTTTCACCGACAGCCTTGTCGTCTGCGCCGATTGTACGGTTATTGTGAAGAAGTTCATAGACCATATTGCCCGGAATGATTCTTTCGGGTGCGTGAACAAGGTTTATGTCCTCGCCTATTTTAAATCCGTTTTCTTCAATAACGGGACGGATGAATTTATCAATAGTGCCGGGCGAAACCGTTGATTCAATAACAACCGTTGCGCCTTTCGGACAAACTTTCATAACGCTTTTTACTGCCGATATAACATAGCAGGCATCTATTTTCTTTGAAAATTTATCATAGGGTGTGGGAACGGAAACGATGTACATATCGGTAACCTGATACTCGTTTGAAAATTTGATTCCGCATTTTACTGCTTCGTCAAAAAGTTCTTTAAGACCTTTTTCTTCAAAAGTGACTTCACCCCTGTTCAGCGTGTCAACAAGTTCCCTGTTGTAATCCGTGCCGACAACTTCAACGCCGTGTGATGCCATCATAAGTGCCGTCGGAAGTCCTATATATCCGAGTCCTATTACGTTAATCATTTTTATACCTCTTTATTTTTCTTTATTTAATTAAATGTTTTATTTTTGCGTGTCTTGAGTTCATTTACCGGCGGACATATTTTTATTGCTTCCGGTATTGTTCCTAACACGAGCATTATCTTCTTCATTTTTCAAAAATCCTCTTAAAATCACCTTGGCTATCACAAGACAAACATAACACTTACTGTTTTCGCTGAAAATATTCTATTTCAAAATGCTTATTTTCATTCTTATAGTGTGTATAAGCCATGCACAAAAAAGTGAATAGCACAAAAACAGACTAATACTTATGTTTATTCCCGTGTTCATATTTATAAATAAACCAACACACCCAATGTGTATCAAATAGGTTTATAAAGATATGCCACCAATAAAAGATAACTGCAATGTGTTTTTACGGCTAATACAAAGCCGGCTATCACCACGATGTAATATGCTACGAACAGTTGAACCCCAATATAAAATTAAAAAAGATAGAACAAAAAGCCAAAGAATAATCGGTTTATTTATGAATTGCACAGATTATTCCTCTCATTAAATAAATAGAAACCTATAAATATGTTATATTTATACCATAATTCAATTCAGAATCTACGCCCTGAGAATATAATCCAATCGTCTTTAAGACATATTTGATTTTTCCTTTTACTCCGGGATATAGATACTTAATCTCATAGTACCTCAATGATTTATTTATATCCACATAAAACTCATCTCTTAGTTTAGGTTTGTCGGCACTTTTTGTAATACTCTTATTAAATTTTGTTACTATAGAATAGTCTATTTTTCTATAATCAAAAGCACTTTTAATCTTCGTAAAAATATCAATTCCTTTAGGTGTATATAACAAACAAACCGAAGCACCGTAACTATCATGTAACTCCGGGCAAAAAGATGAAATTCCCCAAGCATCACCTATACAAATGTCCGCCTTCGATTCTGATTCCTTTACTTTGCATTCAAAACATGAAGGTCTCAATCCAAAATTGCCGTTAAATAACCTTAAATACAAATTGTCATTTATTCTTTCAAAAATGCTATTATTTATTATAAGCCCATTTTCTTCCCGGCATATTTGCTTGCTACGCATGTCAACATCTGCAATTTGCCCATGTTTTTTTTCAAACGAATCTAAATATTTACTCCAAAACAAATATGATGGTACCCCATGACATATAACTTCAACAGTAATCAAATTTTCATAATCATGCTGAAGGTACGACTTAATTCCGTTAATCTGGCATGGCGTTCCGGAAAACAGCACCAGCCTTCCTGATTTTAAGTAGTTTTTTATTTCAGAAAAGCAACTCGATATGTCAGACTGAATATATTTTGATTTTTGTAATTTGTTCAATTCGGAAAGCGTATCAATACCGACGTGCGATACTTTTCTGAAATTTTGAGAATAAACCGCGCCATAAACAATTCCCTGGTTTTCTAAAACATATTTTCCGATTTCATAAAATACTCCCCCGGAAGAGCTTTGGCTTCTGACATTATTATCCTTATTTTTCAAAACATATGTAATGTCACATGCTTTTCTTTTGATCTCCTGTTCCCTAAACGGGCATGTTTTTTCGCACAGACCACAATTTATGCACTTAGTTGAATCAATCTCAGGATAAAAAAATCCCTCAGAATCTTCTTTCATATGTATACATTGTTGTGGACAAATATTATAACAAGCAGAGCACCCGCTACACATACTGTTATTGGTAATTTTTATCATATTCTTACCTTGCATATGATTTTCTTTACAGAATCATTAATCATAGTCCTTTCGCTTTCATTCATGCCAAGAAAATAAACAGACACGACATAAACCAATACGTACAGAATAATAAACACAATATAATCAATTATACCCTTAAATGAATAGAATTTAACAAGTAAAACACCACTAATACCGGGGATTATGAATCCGGGAACCGTAGAAACAATACTTTTCCAAAAGGCAATAATATTTATATTCAATTTCTTATGATAATAAATGTTCATAAAGAGAACATTTGCAAGTAGCAATGATATTGCTGTTCCAATCGTAACTCCGATAATACCATATTTCTTACAAAAAATGATACTAATTGCAACATTAATGATTGCCATTCCTAAATAAACAAAGCTTCTTATTTTGTGTTTATTTTTTGCGCGTTGTATTTGAATGCCAATGTTCTGAATTAATGGAATCGTCGCCGGAACCATTAACACAAGAGCCACGTAGTATGTAATCTCATGCCCCGGACCTGCCCACAGAAACACAAAGTATTTCCCAAAAAAGATAAAACCGGACAACACCAAAATGACAACATATAACTGTAATCTGCCAACATCAACAAAGAGCTTATTTAATTCCGCATCACTATTACGATTTTTTGAAGCAACTATGCTGTTAATCTTCGGGGCAAAAACATCAGAAATTGAGGTAGACATGGAAAGGTACATCGTATTGAGTGTTGACCCAAGAGTGTACATCGCAACAGCAGTAGCATCTATCATTTTACCCAGTATAAGTTTATCTGTATGCCAATTGATCTCATTGATAATGTTATTTATTGCAATAAAAAACGAGAAAACAGCAATATCTTTAAGAAGTTTAAAGTCGAATTTTCCAAAACTGAAGCGCATTTTTAAACATTTCGTACTGAACAACACATTAACAATTGCCGAAACAATTCGGATTACGGTCGTCACAATAACCATTCCAAACGATCCGTACCCCATAAACAAAACAGCAATACATAAACACGGATTCAGAATAGTTGTAAGCAGACTAAGCGTTTTTTGAAAAATAAATTTCTCTTGACTATTTATATAAGAGCCAAAAATACTTGCCGGGAAAGAAAGCGCCATATTGAAAGTCAACAAAATCATTAGTTTTCGTGCAAGCTGAATATCACTTGGGCTGTAGTTCTCATTAAAGAACATCCCTATATTCCCAACTAATATTGCACCCGCTATTAATGCAACTGCACCCATTATCAAATAGGTGGTGAGGTAGAGAGCGTTCAATCTTGCTATTCCGTCATCGTCGTCCTCAGCTTTATATTGATAATAAAACTTCAGGTATCCACCATAAAAGCCTAAAGAAAGAAATGACAAATATGAAATAATAGATGACGCTAATGAATATATCCCGAATTCTGCATCTCCCAAAATTCTCAACATTGCGGGAGTATAGAATAAATTAACAACAATACTTATTGCCATTTGGAGATAATTCATCACAATTCCCGCAGCTCTTTGTTTAGAGTTATTCAAGACTAGTGACCTCCAGACTTTTTAGTAAAAAATCAGCTGACTCCTTCACTTTTGTTATTAAGCTCATTGGCCTTTGTGAATAATCAGGTGGAATTTGGGATAAGACATACTCCAGACTGAGATTATTACCATAACAAAATCGATTATCTTGTTCAAACAAGCCAACAAGATGCTCAATTCTAGCCGACATCTCATTTTCAGCATTTCTGGGAAAGACAAAATACTGTTTTTTGTAAGTAAACGAAAAAACTGTAGCATGGAAGCTATCAGTAAAAACATAGCTTGCATTCTTTATTAGTGATATAAATGTTTCCGGCGATAAATTATTTATATGCACATCGCCATAACCAATATCCTGAACATTCATTTGACCGTTGGCAAATGGGGTAAATAAAAGTTTCAAATGTTTTTTCTTAGCAAATTGCTGAGCGATCTTTCGTGCCTTTTTATTTGTTCCAAGGAAATATGCAAAAACATACTCGCCCGGATAAACCCGCTCAGAGCACACCTCATCCCATTCATCTGCTGACAGTAATAGCGTTGGATCGACAACCAAATGAATGTCTGAGTCCACTATTGCCGACAACAAATCAACAGATTTCTGTTCTCGCACAGAAATAGCGTGATAGTTTTTGATTTTATCACACACAAAAATTTGCTGATTCTCAGACAACTCGTCCAAAGCCATACTGGCTGCATATGAGATTTTGGTCTTCCCTTCTTTTACAAAGTCAAGAAAATATGCAGGCTTCGTATACTTCAAATTCCAAACCTGATCACTGCCGGTAATAAAAACATCATAGAAATCATTACTGTTTTCTATATTTTGATTGTTGTAAACAATACTACTATGCGGTATTAAATCCACGCTAAAATGTTTAAATGCTTTTTTTCGTTCAGTAACAACTGAATTGAATTTTTTTCTATAAGTTTTTTTCTTGATAAAATTCAATATTTTCCGTATGCTTAGTGTACTGAACTTAAATTGCTTTTTTACTGCTTTAGGACATATTTCCTGTTTATGTATATCCGAATTTCCCGGTATAGACAAATAATCATATGTTATTTGTTCTGCTTCATATCCGTTTTTATGTAGAAACTCGGCTAATGCGTAAGCTTGCAAGTTTCCTCCACAGTTAAGAGAATTGTAGTAAAAAGTCATTATCCCGATTTTCATTGTCGATGCTCCCAGTAACCGCATAACGATTTGTTTTTATTTTTCACACCATTTCAATATGGCTTCAATCGTATCATTCTGCTCTTTCAACACATTTTCATACATTTTATCACAATTGCTAACGAACTCATCTTTGTCAAAACTTTGCCAAAAAGCATTCAAGTCTTCTTTGATATTATCTTTTTCAATATCAATTGCTATTCCGATATGATTATTCTCTACCAATTCTCCAAGATAAGTGCCTTTTGATGCAATTATAGGTTTCCGATATATAATGGCATCGTACAGCTTGTTTGGTAATGCAGTTGTTACAATCAAACTGTCATTGCCATATATTGCATTAATCATATCTACATTTTCATAAAGCTTTTTTTTGTCTTCGTTGCGAAATGATCCTGTAAAGCAAACATTTGTCGCATTGATTTCATTTGAATACTCTTGAATACGCGAATCACCCGATCCACTGTATTGTAATTCGTATACATCATCGTCTTTTAATTTATCGATTAGTGATTTATTTATCTTAAAATATCCTAACAGTCCGATAAAAGCAATTCTGAGTTTTCTCCCTTTTTCGTGTTCCGCAAAGCTTCCTGAGGTTGCATTAAGCGGCATATTATGAACCGTCACAATTCTGGTGCTTGTTTTCGGTAACCAATACTTGAACCCGGAAGAAGAGATCACCACTAAACCTGATAAATACAGCAGCACCTTTTCAATGGTTCTGTAAAAGAATGCTCCTTCATTTGTATAATCTCTTATGTCAAATATGAATTGTCCTTTTTTAAATAGCAGAACAGGCAAAAGAATGAAAGCAGTTCTTGTTGGCGTAACAATTAGTTTATTGATATGATTATCCTTAATCTCATTATGAATAAATTTATACCACGCAACGGTTCTTTTGAATTTACTGTGCGTCATCATATCTTTTGTCTGCTTAAACACGTGATGTCTATTATCCTCAGCATAATCTGAGTCTTCTTTATTGATAATTATATAATCAAGACCATTTTTCTCCAATAACTCCGCATAAAATGATATATACGGGCTATATCGTAAGGAATTATTAGATATAATAGCAATCTTACAGTTATTCTTCATGATTTTTCTCCCTCGTGTCGCCTAAATAAATCCGCAATCAAATCAACATACGCTTGAGGTGTATTGTTACGAAATTCTTTTTCCACTGTTTCAAACGATACAGTCTTCCCGATATTATTGCTTAAAAATGTTGTAATCTGTGTCACCGATTCTTCAACCTGTTTTCTTTGATCAATACAACAAGAAAGTGGATACCGTTCTAAATAAGCCTTTGAAGTATCTTCGTCAATACAGTATGTCGATATAATCGGCTTACCGTATGAAACATATTCGAATATCTTACTCGGAACCATTGTGCTGGCGGCATTTCCTATATTCAAAAGTATATCGGCATTTTGATATACTTTTTGAAGTTCATCCTGAGGAATATACCCGTAAATATCAATATCAAGCGGGGATGCACTTTTAAGTTTGTGTAATAATCCCAAAGCGTCACCCATACAAAAGAACATCAGATGTATTCCTGAAGCATTTCGGGATTGACTTAATGCATTTATAATGTACTCGGGATTACGCATAGACAAACTCACAACGCCTGCAAAAACAATATTGATTTTTCCTTCTTTTATATAAGGAGATTCTGTTTTATCGGCTGAGGATTTTTCAACCACACCAGGTATATCCAGAAAATGTATCTTGCTGATATAAGAAGCACTCTGCATATTTTTTTCATAATACTCTCTGCCGGACTCCATTGCGATAATTGAGTCCGCAGAATGAACTTCTTTGTATTCAGCGTCTTTCAATCTTTCGGCTGCCCACTGCTTCGGCAAATGGCTCCCTGTTTCTTTACCGCAAAAAGCGTCCCATAACACGGGAATAAAAACAACATCAGGGCAGACTTCCTTTATTTTAGCACCGGCGTGAAGAGAATCAAGCCCGTGAAATTCAGAAATAACAATGTCAAAGTGTTCTTTTTTATGTAACCTTAACGCTTTATTTGCAAAACGTCGGTATACAAACGGGCAGTTATTCGGGAATTGCGATACCGTAAGAACCTGACTGATTCTGGTATATAGTTTATTCAGTTTTGTGATAAAGTTCAAAACTCTTTTGTTTTTAACTTCTTTTAATTTGGTATATGTATTCCACCACAGACCACGTGTAAACCTGATAACTCTGACACCGTCAATAATTTCATATTTTTTTCCGCCAAACGGCTTATATGAAAGGCACGTTATCTGATACTGACCGCTTTCCTTTAATGCGTTGATGATTTTTTCATCACAAAAACCGTTCGCTGAATATTTTGACGGATACCATTGCAACGTATACAAAACTTTCTTCATACTCTACCTTTTGCTGTTTTCTTATTTAAATAATATATGCTTTATTTTTCTCGGTACAAACATAATCCGGTTTTTCGACCGTGTTTTGTTAACTTGGGAAACGATTGAAGTTTTTTCCAATGCCGTCAAAAATGAACGGCTTTGTCTGTAACATGAAATAAAACTGTCCCTGTCGCTATGCGGAACACTCGGTCTGTTAAGTTGTTCATTCCCTTTCAGCGCTTCATCTACCGGTCTGATTTCATAAGTAAACCCGTCCTTAATGTTATCAAACTCGGTTTTACCTTTTTCCGTATTTATCAGCACAACCGAAGTTCGTCCTTTATAACCGTTAAGTGCATCTTTATTAAGTCCCCAGAAATCTCCGATGGTTAAATCGCCTGTTCTCTCATTACACGCAAACGGACATTTGTAGCAATTTTCTCTGTGAATCAGTCCGGAAAGAAATGCCTGAAAATAGTAATCTTCATTTGATTTCTTTGAATATATTTCTTTTCCCTTATTATAGACTGTCAGGTAAAAATCCTTCTTGCCTCTGAACGAAAATGTATGTCCCTCATTCTGCTTTGAAGTGTTCTGTTCAATGTGGTTTTTCAAAAATTCATAAGGCGGAGTTCCGTGGCAAATTATATCCGCCGTAACTAAATTCGCATAGTCATTTTTAAGGAAAGATTTAAGCCCGCTGACCTGACAGGGCACGCTTATAAACAGGCACTTTTTTCCTTCATCAAGTTTTTCTTTTACTTTCTGATAAATTTTGTCGGGGAAAGCATATACGTACTTACTTCCCGCAAACTCTTTTATTTCGTCAAATGATTCCGCACATTTCAATATCGGCATACCGTCATCATTGAAACCCGCCCCGAAGACTGCACCGCCCTCGGATAAAACTTTTTTATACAGTCCTGTTGCAAATCCGCCCGATGAACATAAAGAACGGTCAGTCAAATCATTTGTATATGCGGCAACAGCCTGTTGTGCAACAGGGTTTTTCCCTAAATCATTCATAACGGGGCAAACTTTTTCGCACAGACCGCATTGTCTGCATTTCTCCCGATTTATCTCGGGATACAGTTCTCCTGTTTCATTTATTTTTATTTCAACGGCACCGAATTTGCATGCGTTAAAACACGCAAAACACCCTGTGCAAACATCATTACTGCAAAGTTCACTCATAATTACCGACCCTTATCTTTCAGTTTCCGACACGTTCTCTTCAATATATTGAGTTCCCGCCGTTTTCAATTCCGAAAGTAAACGTTTAGGTTCACTGTAATCAATGGCGGCAACTATGTTTTCGGGCATATTTTTTTCCGCATTCAGTATGCGGTCAGTCAAATTGACTTTTTCAAGCAAACAGTCTATTCTCGACCTTGAACTGCCTTCACCCGTACTTTCAAATACCCAGAAGTTTTTTTCAAAAATCAACGAAAACGAAACCGCATGGAACGAATTGCATATAACAAATTCGCTGTTATATATCAATGACAAAAACTCCGCAGGTCCGGCTGAATACATTTTCTTGTTTTTATAAAGTTCATCACGGATGTTTTTGTTTACCACCACAAGTTTATACCCCGTAAGTTTGTGCATACGAACTGCAAAATCACGCATTCCCTGCACATCTCCGATAAAGTAACAGAAGATATACTTGTCTTTTACCAAACGCCCCGGCATCAGTTTTGTCCACTTTTCTTCATCGGGAAGAAAAACGGGGTCAGGGACAAATGATACGTTTCTCTCAACTAAATCAGCCAACTCAAGGGCACCGCTTTCTTCTCTGACAGAAAGCGCACGAAAATCCTTAACGTTTTCCCTTAAAAGCCCGTGAAGTTCCCCGGGAATACTGCTTACACCGAAACTCGGTGCATAACTTAAGCATTTGCCCTTATCATCAACAAAATCCAATAAATATGCAGATGAGAAATCCGCACAGTTTGAATTCCAGATTTGGTCGCTGCCGCAAATAAATAAGTCATACTCTTTATTTAAGCCGGATAAATCCGATTTTTCATTAAAACTCTTTGCGCTGAGTTTAACGTTCTGCAAAAGAAAGTTTTTGAATTTTTCTTCCTTTTTTTTAATTGCCCGGATATACGCTAACGATTGACAGTTGCGGGCAATACTCATAACGGAATTATTTTTTTCAAAATATGAATACAGTTCGTCCTGGCCGCTTGTATGATAATCAATAATTTCAGCACAAATGTTGCGTTCCCGAAGATACTCGCAAAGTGCATACGCCTGAAGAACAGAGCCGTAATTTATTGCTCTGTGATAAGTAATAATTCCAACTCTCATATTTAAACTCCTCACGGTAAAAAACGACCTATATCACCGGCATTTATACTTTTTTTATTCTTATAATATACACGGTATGCAGCAACCAAATCCTGCGGAGATTGTTTATGCAATGTTCTCTCAATCAGTCTCCAAAAATCGCACCATATTATTCCCGCAGTCCTTTTGCCTATTTTTTTTGCAAAATACATTCTGTGAAAAACATACATATAGGTGTTCATTCTTGAGGGAACACGGTACTCTTTAGAAACAAGATGTTTTACTCTTACTTTTGATGATAATATACACGTCATACCGAGTTGTTTTGCTCTGCGGCAATACCGATAGGAAAAATCAAGATCTTCGTTAAAAGCATATCCTGTCAAATTTTCGTCAAACCTGATATTCCATTCATCAATGAGTTTTTTTCTTACTGCGAAAAAGTAACCCATTGCCCATTCCGTTTCTACGGTTTTTTCAACCTGCTCGGGATAATGTCCGAGGAGTGATGATGTCACGTGACCGATTTCTCTCTTTTTATATGACCTTGTTCCGAGTAAATAACCGATATTACTTCCGCTTTTACTGCTTTCCAAATCAACGCCGGCAACAAGCGCAACACCGTTATCTTCAAATTCCCGTTCCAAATTAAAAAGAGTATCTTCGCATAAATCAACATCATCGTCACTGAACACAACAATATCCTGACTTACCGATTCAATTCCGATATTGCGTGCCCGTGTTGACGAAGGAACATCAAGAAATATGTACTGTATATCAATTTCTTTTGAAATTTCTTCAATAAGTTCCTTTGTTCCCTTTGCCTCTTCACTTTTTGTACTCTGATCTACAACGATTATTTTTTCAGGCTGCCTTGAACCTTTAAGAACCGTTTCCAAAGTACGCTTTAAAGTATTCGGCCTGTTCATTGTCGGAATAATCAATGCTATGCTGCTCATATTCAAGCCCCCGTTCCGTTAATCCCGTTTGTTTCGTTTACATAAGCCACAGAGAGTGGAAGGCTGAGCATAAACCAGAATGAATAGTCGCCAACCATTGTTGAACCGAAACTTGCTATAATCATTGAGAAAAAACCGAATATATAAAGATAATAAAAATAACCTAATTTTTCTCTGTTTCTCCTCATGGTAAAGAATCCGCTAAGCAGAAAAGCACCGAAAAGCACCGTACCGATTATTCCGTAACCGCTTATCAGCGCACCGAAAAATACACCTCCGTCATACAGCACATATGCAGCAGTATTATACCTTTCCAATGCCCACAAAGACTGTTTTGCGGCTTCGGGGAAAAATCTACGGTAAAAGAAACCCTGGTTTCCGTTACCGACACCGGCTATCGGATAATGTTTAAAAATTTCCCAGTCAATTTGTAAATTTGCCTTTCTTGTCATTGCCGAAGTATTATCATCATTCAGCAATTTGTCAAATACTTTACCGGTACTGCTCATTATTTCCGGATTTCTGATTATAACCGCTAATCCGAAAACCGCAACCAAAACAACTATAATTAAAGCAACTCGTTTTATTTTACGGTTAATTCCGTTTTTCCCCAACAGACTGATAAAGAAAATGCCGAAATCCAACAGAAACAGTGTATATCCGGTAGTCGATTTTGTGAAATACAATACCACCAAAATCATAAAAAGCCTTATTATATCCCTCATTCCGAAGCCTTTGCACACGCCTTTTGCAAAAATGTGCGGAATAAGCAATATACAAATATAATTGGCAATGCTGGCAGGCTCGGTAGTTAAAAGCGCAATACGACCGGTCAGGCGAATGTTAGTGGAATTCCACGCACCCAATAATCTGTTGAATATGTTGTAAACAGCAGAAAACGGTCCGCCGAAAAACAAAACCGCCATTTGCAAAAGACCGATAATAATGGAAATATCAATAACTATATCAAAAATTCTTGATATTTTATCCGTCGTCAACATACCGAATACTTCACGGTTGTAATATATCAATGCAATATAAAACAAAGAATATGCAATTTTCGGTATTATTGCACTTAACGTTGATTCTCCGCCGATTCTGCCGAGTTCATTATACATTATCAACGCCATTACAATCGAGGTAATATCACCGATTAAATACATTGAACTGAACTTGCGTAACAGTCTTGTGCTTTCATCTTTATAGAACATTATTGAACCTCTGAACAAAATCAGCACAATTCCTGCTAAAAAGAACAGAAATGACGTGCGGTTTGCCAGACCTACAAATATTCTGTTAACAAAATTAAACGGAACCAGCATTACAACCGGCATAAACAGCAAGTACAGTTTCGCAATGGATTTATCAATTTTGCCGTACCCCATTTGATTCCTTCTATTCATATTACCTGGTCACAGTCTCCTCAATATATTTCAAATGGACATTCGCCATTTCTTCAATACTGTATTTTTCAATCTTGTTTAATGATTTTTGAGAAAAATTCTCATAAACTTCCTTATTTGAAATAATATTCATAATTTTTTTTGATATATCGTCAACATTATCAATTCCCACGATATATCCGTTTTCTCCGTCAGATATCAGTTCAACACCCGCTACACAATATTGAGTTGTAATAACCGGCAAACCGAACATCATAGCCTCGTTAATAACAAGCCCCCATACGTCGCCCCTGCTCAGGAGTATGAACATATCCGCCGCCGCATAGTATTCGGCTAATTCATTTTTCTTTTTAAAACCGATAAAATGAACATTATCCAGTCCTTTTTCCCGCTTCATACGGGTAAACTCCTCAGTCGGCTCATCTCCGACAATATATACTCCGACGGTTTCGGGCAGTTTTTCAGCCGCTTCCAGCAGCACATCATACCCTTTGCCGTATCCGTTATTGTAACTGAACCTTCCGACAGACAAAACTATATGTTCCTCAATCATATTCAGTTTTTTTCGGTAATATGTTTTGTCATTTTGTTTTAAACTTTTCGCATTTTCAAAATCTTCACATTTTAACGACGTAAACGGATACCAATGAATTTTTTCGGGATTTGCTCCGTAATGAACAAGATATTCCTTTGTTGTATTACCTGTGCTGAACCACGCCTGAGAATGCGAAATAAAATGTTTTTTCAGTTTATATATCAAATTTTTATCGGGCTTGATTACGCCTCCGTCAGCCTCAAAAGACCACGGGATATGATGTAAATTCATATATTCAATAGCCATCATAGCAGTCGGAGAGGAATACCCGCCGACAAATATCATATCCCAACCTTGTTTGATGATATTGATTATACCGGGACACAGAAATTTATCGCTGTTCACCCGTAAGCCGTTTAAAAATATCGGAGTGAAATGCTCGAAATTTGTATTTTTCCAGTTTTCGTTACGGTCAGTAGCATTCTCGCCCTCGAATGTGACGTACAGACAGCATTCTTTTCCGAGTTCATTGAAAAAATCTATACGGTACGGTGACGGAATGTTTACCATAAATAAAACTTTAATCTGTTTTTCAGCCGCCATTCTTATCATTTCTCCCCATTATACAGGTTAATATACCTTTCGCAGAATATCTCTTTGTTGTATTTTGACATCGCATTTTTTGATACGGTTGATGCATCCGGTTTTTTATCAAAGCACAGAGTTTCAATCGCTTTTGCAACCGCTGCAACATTGCCGCGTTCTGACGTTATTCCATTCTGTTTTTCAATACATTCGGTACTTCCGCCTGTATTGTATGTAATGACAGGTGTTCCGCAGCACAACGCTTCTGAATTCACCATCGAAAAAGAATCACAGTACGTCATATTGACAAAAACGTCGGCGGCATTATAAATGTCAACAAGTTCTTCTGTATTTTGTGTCCTTTTTATGCCGACTGTATTTGACGGCAACGAGTCAAGTTGTTTCTGACTTAATCCTACAATTACCACTTTGAATCTGTCATCCAGCATTTTTGAAAGTTCAAGTAAATCGTCATAGCCTTTATATTTATGCCAGATATTTGAAACGCTCAGCACAATTTTAAAGTTTTCAAGATTGTTATTTTTTTTGAAATCGGAATCCGACAAACGGAATACATTCGTATTAACTCCGTTCGGAATAACAATCACCGGATATTCTTTCAAAAATGATTCCTGCACCCAACCGCAGAGCCATTTTGACGGAGTAACTATTGTCAAATCGGGTATACCCGTAAAATACGTTTTCTTTAATTCCCGGTTACGGGCGGATTTATCAAGCAAACTTTGCGGATAATCGCTTTTTAACGGGCATTTGCCGCATCCGGTTTTCCATTTTGTGCATTGCACTTTGTCACACGTACCGCTGTGGCCTGAGAACGCCCAACTGTCATGTAATGTCCAGATAATCCGTTTACCGCAAGTTTTCAAATAATCAAAAAGCGTGGGAATATGAATATAATAGCCATGCAAATTATGCAGATGTATAACATCCGGATTGTATTGTTTAATCCATTCAATAAATTTTACGGTTGCTTTTTTGCTTAAAAAACCCGAACAATCAAATATTCGTGACAATCCCGCATGCAACTTTACATCGGTTTCATTTCCGATTCGATAAGCGTTTTCACTGTACTTATCACCGACAACTCCACGACCGTATGCAATCATTACCGTATGACCGGCTTTTATCAGTTCATCTGCCAAATCGGTACAAATACGGCCGGTACTTCCCGTACCGCATACTGAATTGATCATCAATACTTTCATAAATAATTACCGCCCTATCATACTTTCGGCAATGTGAATAATATTACCCGTTGCCGCTTTTCGGCCAAAGTTTTTAATTACATATTTGCGTGCTTCTTTTCCCATATTTTCGGTATTGCTTCTGTTCGAATACAACTCTGTTACAGCATTTGCAAGGGCATCCGGAGAATCCGGCTCAACTGCAATACCGCATTTGCCTTCACGAACAAATGCACTTAATTCACTATCTGTATCAAAACATGAAATCATCGCCTGCCCGGCAGACATAATGCTCCATGTTTTACTGGGAAAGCCGTTATTTGACGTTCCCGAGCGACCTATTACAAGTCCGACATCCCCGACAGAATAAACATAATGTGACTGTTCTAACGGCTGAAGAGGATGAATTGATAAATTCGGAAGATTTTTTTCGGCTGCATACTTCCTGATTTTTTCTTCTCTGCTGCCGCCGCCGATTATAACAAAAAGAATATCTTTGTTTTCTTTAAGTTTTTCTGCGGCATCAATCATAATTTCAACATTTTGCGGAACTCCGAGATTCCCGCAATAGGATACTATGAATTTATCTCTCGGTATATCAAGACTGTCAAACAGCGGATTGTTCTCACGCGGAACCGAATATACCTGCTCTGTATCTATCCAGTTATAAACCACGCTGATTTTATCAGCATCAATGCCGCGGGCAATGTGCATATTCTTAAACTTTTCGGAAATAGTTACAATTTGAGTACTCTTTTTTTCTGATATAATTTCAAGTCTTTGCGCTGCCTTATACAATAATTTCTGCTTAACGCCGGGATTTCCGAGGATACCGGTGCTGATCAGCGATTCGGAAACAATATCCTGTTCCCAATAAAGAACGGGTATTTTTTTCTTTTTTCCCAAAAGTGCTCCGATAGGCCCGAGAAGCGGCGGCATAGAATGTGTCATAATAATATCGGCATCTTTGATTTTGGCGGCTTCCCGGTACATCTTTAAGGATACTTCTATATATCGCAATATTCTGGATAATGCATCCTTCTTTGTAAATCTTGATGTAACTCTATGTATGATACACTCGTCGTTTGCCTCATCAACCATCGGCAGATACTTATCTGATATCGGTGTAATAAGTTCAACCGTATTACCCGACTCAATAAAGTCATTTACAAGATCTACCGCCAAATGTGTTCCACCCGACAGTTCCGGTTTGTACGTCGGCCTCATCATAACAATTTTCATAATTGTACATGTTCCTCTTCTTTATTTATCGTTTCCCCTTCGCTCAAATTATCTGCATTTGTTGCAACTTTAAAAAATGTAAGGAAAAATATTTTCAAATCAAGCATGAATGACATATTTTCTACATACCATACGCTCAGTTCAATGCGTTTATTCCACTCAACGTGTTTTCTTCCGTTAACCTGTGCCCAACCGGTGATACCCGGACGAACATCAAACATTTTTCTTTGCTCAACAGAATAATTCTCATACGGCCAGGGATGATAGGTAAGAGGCGGTCTGGGACCGATAAGCGACATATCACCCTTTAAAACATTTATCATCTGAGGTAACTCATCAATACTGGTGGCTCTGATGATTTTCCCGATTTTCGTTACTCGTGCATCGTCTTTTCCTGAATACACTCCCGAACCGGTATGTTCGGAATTTTGATACATACTCCTGAATTTCATTACCTTGAAGACTTTCCCGTTCAAACCCAGTCTTTCCTGTTTAAATAAAGCGTCCCCCGGTGTCTCAAGTTTGATAAGTAATGCAACAATAAGCATTAACGGACTTAAAAGCAACAAGGCAAACAAAGAAATAACAATATCAAAAAATCTTTTTACGACTTGTCTGTATAATTTGTGTTTCAAAATAAGTTATCCCCCTTTGACTTTACTATTCTGTTTACACACATTGAAATTTCTTCTTTGTTTTTTAATAAATCTTCGTTTGTGGCGACTGCACAAAGCTTTTCATAATTCCGCAGTTGCTGCATGTTGACTTTAAACAGTTCTTCAATCTGCTCAATGTCAGATAACTCTTCCGTATTGCAAAAACTGCGTGATAAAATGGCACGTGTTGAACCTAACCGGTAATGTTCCATAATGACTCTTTCCGATTTCAACTGCCCGTTACCGAGTCTGGCAATTCCGCCAAATCCGAACGGTATTCCTTTAGCCTTGAATTTTGAACACAAACGCTCAACCACGCCGTTTGAAAGAAGTTCAAACATAAAATCCAAACCGTAAGATAAATGCAAATCATTAAGTCCGATATGTATTTCATCAATACCGGAAAGTTCAAGAACCTCGTCTATGCATTCAACCGCTTCTGCCGTTTCCAGAAGTATCGTGGTTTTTACACGGTTATTTACCGCCGCAATAAATTGACTGACTTCGGAAACACTTTTCCACATCGGAAGCATTATGATGTCTGCTCCTCTGTTTATTACCTCATCAATTTCATTTTCGGATTCCGGGTTCCAGGGATTTACTCTTACAAGTAACTCGGATGAAGTCAGTACAGATTTAACTTTTGACACATCACTGACAGTATGGTGAGATTTAACAGTATTCATATTATGCTGGCGCTGTTCTTTTCCGAGAGTTTCCAAATCAATCCAGATTCTGTCAACACCGTATTTTTCGGCAATCAAAGCGATTTGCGGATTATTTGTAATATAGAACAGATTTAAAGGCATTGTTCCACACTCCATTCATAACGATACTTTCCCGTATTATATGCTTACACTTTCGGCATCTTTCGCTTCGTTGTATTCCTTATTTTTTACATTAAACGTCGGTACAAGTTCCGCAAGTTGTTCAATTATGTCCACTCTCGAATAGTTTTCGATGTTTTCACCTATAACGGCAAGTTTGCCGAACAGTT
>JAZUKF010000135.1:0-4476 GCA_045643165.1 Acutalibacteraceae bacterium
GGGAACGGTCTTGACCGTTCCGGGAAACAATACCGATTTCTTCAATTTTCGGCTATACTGAAACTATGCAAAAATCTATATATCTGTTAATCTATTCGTCTGTTGTCTGAAATGCGGAACGGTCAAGACCGTTCCCTACATTATCTATAGGTCTGCTGTCTTAAATTATGTTATCACATAATAATTATTTTGTCAAATCAGAACTGAAATTGTAATAAAAATTTTTTTGATAATTGCTTTAATATCCATAAAAAACACCTTTATTTCTGTAAACCTTTGCGATAAACCGTGCCGTAAACCGTAGCATCATCACAAAGCATTTCAACGCTGTCAATACCGTATTCTTCCAACACGTTTTGCCAACGCTCAACCATTCCCTCATCATATTCCACAGGGCGGAAACCGGCATTGAGATAGGATTTAACCGCACCTTTTCTCCATTCATCGGTGGTTAAAAATGCATATTTAATATTGGTTTTGCTCAAATGACGAAGTGCGATCATATTGAGATATTTTCCGAGACCTTTTCCTCTGAACTCGGTTTTCATACCAACCATGTGAACATCACCTATATTCCACTCTTTCACAACATAGGCGGTAACGGTGGCGATATGTTCGCCCTGATAATCGAGGAAAAATATGTCCTCGTTAAGTGTGATATCCTCTCTTGAAAGGATTGAATCGTCAAAGGCTCCGATACCCGCATCGTCCCCCACAAGACCGTTTTTGCAACATTCAACCCATGCAAGTTTATCACTTTCATCCTTATAATTTGAAACGGAATACCCCTCGGGAAGTTCAAATTCCTCATATCCGTATTCCGGTAACCAATACATCTTTAACTGTGCCATACTGTGGCTCCTTTCTGAAAAAACTACATAGCATTATACCACAAAGAAAACTTGATTTAAAGATATTTTTCAACTTTTCTTTTTTAATTTCAAAAATACACATCCGTATGGAGAAATATCGGAAAGTGTTCCCTTTGTACCGTCTGTATTTAAAGAGCAATTAACCGTTTCAACCGGAACATATTCATCGTCAAAAAGGATTTTACCGTCATAAACCGTATCGACGGAAAAATTCCATATTGCAACATAAAGACAGTTTTCATCATATTTTTCCATAAGATATAAATCCGGATGACCTGAAACGGTTGCAGGTAACTTCCTGCCGGACAGCCATTCACAGACGGAAATTATCTGAGACTGCTTCTGATACTGCTTTATCAGACATTCACTTGAAAAAAATCCGTCATAGCACAAAACGAAAAATCTTTCACCGTTACTGTTTTCGTAGCGGTATGATGCGGGGATTTTTTCATCATCACATAAAAAATAACTGTCAACCGAAACATTATCTTTAAGTTTTGTTTTTCTCACTTTCGCACCGCCGAAAAGAGATGCACGGTCATTTTCGTATTCCTCATAACTTGCATTTACCGTTTCCAAGGCAGAAACAAGTCCTGTATCAACACCCTTTTCTTTGAGTATTTCCGCCGCTTTAATATCAATAATCAAACCGTGTTTATAGTTTTCGGCAGGTACGCTTTCAACATCTTCACCGAAGGCAATGCCGGTAATTCCCGTTCCGGTATATGTAGCGGGAATTGAATTTAAAGCAAGAAATCTCGATTCAAAAGGATAAACGGCACTCTGAACATCGGAAGTACCATGTATCTTTTCGGGGACAGTCATTCTTTTATAAATATCGGGTATTTTATATACTCTTACCCCGGTTTCCGTTTTTCCGGTAAAAAATTCATCCGCTTTATTATAAAGATTTTTATTTTTCTCATGGAACAAAGCATAGCCTGTTTCCGTCTGAGGAGATGAGGTATAATCAATTCCGTATTTCAAAATTCCATCCGTACAGTGGGCAACTCTCAACGCCGTATCAAAACCTTCCGTTATTGCGGCGGGAGTATAATATCTCGGTCTGGGATATGCATCACCCTCGCTGAAAACCTCGATTTCTTTATTCTTCCTCTGACTGCATTCAAACCTTTCAAACTCTATGACTGTGGAAAGATTATGACCGAAAGCCTTCATCGCCGCCCAATAAGGAGCACCTATCAGACGGTAAAAAGGTTTCGTTTTTCCTGCAAGAGCGGTACTTAATTCGTCGGGATGAACACCGTCCATATCCCATGAATTAAGGCATGTACAGTAGCCCATTCTAATATTTTCGTTAACATTGTCAACTCTTTTTCGCATTTCATAAGCAAAATTCAAAAGTGCATCGCCGTTGACTTTTACAAAAGCATCACGGTATTTGTTTTTTTCACCGTAAAGAAGTTTTTCACGCATAAATTCAAGAGAAACATCTTCGCCGACCTCCCGTGAAATTTCCTTCAAATGATTTTCACAAAGACAGCCGAAACCTATATCATGATAGGTATAACGGTAATCATCATCAAACATAATGATATCCGGGTTCAACTTTGCAATTTCTTCAATATAATCCCCTTTGAATAAAATGTAGTTTTCATCAAGAGGACAAACCTGCTTTTCGGATTTATTCCCGAAGGGAGAACACATTTTCACAAAATTCCGTGAAGTGCAGTCCATGAATGTCCAGCCCCAGACACCCACTTCCAAACCTTTGGATTTAAAGAAAGGGATATTTTCTTTCAGAGCATCAAATTCTTTCTTTTTCCTTTCTCCAAGCATATTATTCGCACTGACGGCAAGGAAAACTCTTTCCGCATTAAATCTCTTTAACTCTTTGTATGTATTCTCCGCACCGAATTGCTTAACGGTTAAATTCATTACGGGAACGGAAATTTTATACATATAATCACCCCCACACTTTTTTATTATACAATATCTTTAAAATTAAGTCTACAAAATTATTGCAAAATTTTTCTGCAATGGTATAATGTATAGAGGTTTTATGCAAACGTATGCAAAAAATGCAAATGCATGCAAATGCATCCGAAAATATGCAAACGCATACTGATAATGATAATGATAATGTAAATGATAATGTAAATGATAATGTAAATGATAATGTAAATGATAATGTGCCGAAGGCAAAAAATATAAATAAAAAATTTTTTTACGGAGTGATTTTTATGAACAAAATCGGAATACAATCAGGTGTACTTTATGACGACAGTAACTTTGAATGGGGACTTAAAACAGTTAAGGATGCAGGGTTTGACTGCATTGATTTTAATATTGACACAAAGATAAGTTTCCGTGAAGTTTGCGAAGGAAAGATAAATCAGTTTTTCAGACAGTCCGATGAGGAGTTAAAGGAATACTACCGTCCTCAAAAGGAGGAAATGGAAAAGACCGGCATCACTATGAGTCAGATGCACGGTCCTTTCCCGATTTTCGCAAAGGATAATGAGCAGGCAACAGAACAACTCATTAACGCTACGAAAAAATGTATAATGTTATGTGATTATTTTTCATGCCCCTATCTTATCGTTCATCCTATTGTTATGGAAAACAAGGATGAAGAAAGAGAGGCAAATCTTTATATTTACAAAAGTCTTATTGAGGAAGCGAAGAAATATAAAGTGGGAATTTGTCTTGAAAATATGTTTAAATCCATCAGTTGTCAAATCACGGAAGCATCATGTTCCGACATAAGAGAAGCGGTTGATTATATCGACTTACTTAACGGTTTTGCAGGAGAAAAAATCTTCTCCTTCTGCTATGATTTAGGACACGCAACACTTCTTTCAAAAAATATCAGACGTTCCCTCAATTTGCTGGGCGACAGACTTACCACACTTCATATCCACGATAACAACGGAGTTCACGACACACATCAACAGCCCTATTCAAACCTCAGAAACGGCGATTATGTTACCGATTGGGAAGGTTTTCTTGCAGGTTTAAGGGACATTGATTTTAAAGGCGTGTTAAGTTTTGAAACATTTAATTCCCTTCGTCATTTACCGAAAGAATTGTATCCCGCCATGGTAAATTATATCGGTGAAGTGGGAAAATATTTCAGAGACAGACTTATAAAATAATACAAATAAGACCGCTGCAACCCTCGTTGATAACCTTTTCCAGCGTTTCCTGAAGTCGCATTCTGGCATCCATGGGCATACGGTAAAGTTTATTATGTAAGCCCTCGTTAACAAGTTCGTTGAGAGATTTTCCGAAAATATTTGAATCCCATATTTTTGCCGGGTTTTCCTCAAACTCCTGTAAAAGATATGTTACAAGTTCTTCGGACTGACTTTCCGAGCCTACAATAGGTGCCACTTCGGTGGTGATTTCCGCTTTCATCATGTGAACAGAGGGTGCGGATGCCTTTAATCTCACACCGTATCTTCCGCCCTGTTTCATAATTTCCGGCTCTTCGAGTTTCAGTTCGTCAAGGGACGGCATTACAATTCCGTAACCGGTGGCTTCAACCTCATCGAGGGCATCTTTTATCAAATCGTATTTCTTTTTTATCTCTGATAATTCAATTAATTTATTCATTAAATCGTTATCATTTTCGATTTTT
>JAZUKF010000136.1:0-3435 GCA_045643165.1 Acutalibacteraceae bacterium
CCTTTATTCCTTGATTTTCCTCGGGTTTCTTTGTTATTTTGTTTTCGCATTTCCCGACTTGTATTAAGGTGTTTTAGATTGTTTTGTTAGACGCTTGTTAGACAGGCATCAAAAATATAGGGTTATGGTTTGTTTTCCGAATCGTGTTAAGTCGTACCATCGTTTCTGAATAGTGTTAAGGTTTGTTAAATATTCTGTCGCTTATTCTTTTAGGAATATGTTGTAAGAATATAGTTGATATTTGTTCCGTTTTGATTGAGACAGTTCATCAACATGTCATTTACAAGCGGATGATAATCGTCTGCAAGAAATACACCGGCGACCTTTTTTATATTAGTATTTAGTAGTTGAGAATATCCTCTGTCGCCAGCAGATTCTCTGTTTAATGTAAACATACCTTTTTCAGTGAGTAAATCTAAGAAATAATTTGAATAAAAACACGTCTCGGTTACTATACCAACCATTCTGTTACATGTTTTTAGTTCATAAACTCTGAACTCATCTCCGCTGATATTCCAAAGGTCGGCTGCTGATTTACTGCCGGTAAATATGAGTGTAGATGCACTGACTTTATCCTTAAAAAGTCCAACGGGAAGTTGTCTGTATACTGTACCGTCTCCGACATCAAACTGATTTTCAAGTGCCTGCCGCAAAGCATCTTTTACGGCAAGTTTTGCTTCGGTCTTACACTCAGGTTTTTCGTTTTCATTAGCTGAACCTGTCGGAATATTATTTAAGAATACACCGTTGGATATATACTCTTTAAAATCGTCTGCCTGAGCCTGAAGATAATCGGAAAGTGAAAACCACCCGTATTGTTCACGGAATTTCATTATTCGGTACAGAAAGCGGCACAAATGCCCGTTTTTTTCATACTGTGAATATTCAAACAGCTTATCAACATCAAGCAATATTCTTCGCTTTCCGTCAAAAGCGGCATATACCGCACAAATCCATCCCTCAAAGGCGTTTTCATCTTTTTGCATATTGCCGGTCTGCACTGATTCAGCACAAAGGGTGAATTTATAGGTGACAGGATCAGCGTAAGAAACAACAATATCTCTCGGAAGAGAAATTCTGTTGTTGCCAAAGCTTACTCTTAATTTTTTATGTATTTCGTCTCTTGCATTTATTGATACGCTATCGGGCCTTATTATCCTACTTTTTAATTCACAGCCGATATCCAGATTGAATAATTCCTCCGCTGCTTCGGTATGTATGGGGATAATCACTTCTGACGGATTGACCGCTTTAATTACCTCGCAGATAAATCCGGGATATGCGTGGCCGCTTGTGTGCATTGACACGGCGTTTGTTTTACTGCTGAAATCATACAGATTTTTATTGAATGCTTTGTTGGTTTGCTCAATATATCCATTCCACATTGAATAAATCGCCTTACACGGCATATCCGAAAATTCGGAATAGTATTTTTCCCACGCTCCGTCAGAAACAATGACAAATCCTTTTTGCCGCATGATTTTACGCTGCTTTTCGGAGAATGCCCTTTGTTTTTCAGAACGACAGTCTTCGGGAGCAGGGAATAGCGGATATACATTTTCAAAACCGTACATATCCGTTCCGTGTCTTTTCCCGGTTTCTCTATATATTTCAATCTGTTCAAGCTGATACTGATTTACATACAAATTAATGCCGTTGACTTTTGCGGCTTTTGCAAAACTTGCAAGGGAATCAACATTTGTAGATGACACTTTCAAAAAAACATATCTGTTTTCATTGAAGAATTTTACGGCATCAGAAAGCATCTGTTTTTCGGAATATGTTTTGTCTGAATAGCGTGTAAGCATCGTGCCTTCGGTTATCAGTGCATTTATCCGTTGCTTTCCGTTTTTTGTGATGTAATACTTTATTACATCAAGCATTACATTTCTGTCTCTGCCGTTTTTCATCGTGTGACCTCTGTGCCCGTGGTCACGGTAATCGCCGGTATGAACGATGTTTTCACCATTTGCACTTATAAGAAACATATACGCATCAAATGCAGAGTGATCAACGCTGTACGGAGTGATTTCAATATCACCGACAGAAATTGTTTTATTCACTTCGATAAAATGAAGGGTTTTTCTTTCTTCAAGTGCCTTTACAAGCTCTGTTCTTCTTGTGCGGGAATAAACATTCTTCATTACTTTATAAGACACTTCTCCCATATATACGGGAACGGAAAGAGGAATTTCAGCAAATCGCCCGATATGGTCGCCATGATAATGTGTGAAAAATATTGCGTCCGGCTTTTCGTTTTCCCAATCGAACGGAATATCATCAGATTTATCCGAACCGGGTAAGGCTTCGCCGAAATCAATTATTATTTTAGTTGTTTCTGATGATATAACAGTAATACATCCTCCGATGCGATTACCGTTGATTATTTTTATGTTTGTCTTCATTTTATTCTTGCAGAAACGAGGTAAGCTGTATACATCGTATTCAAAATGTCAATAAATTCGTTTATGTCCGATTTGCTTTTAATTGACTTGCTGAGTTTTACAGTAATCACTTTTTTATTTTCTTCAAAACTTGTAGTTTCGATACATTTTCCATGCTTTTCTTTCAAAAGAATCATGAAATTATCTGCTAATTTCTTATAACTGTCTTTTGTAAGCTCCGCCGCAGAAATTTCCGGGAAGAAAGTACCTTTATTCATACTGAAAAACAATTCTATTGGTGAAGCAGGATTTTGGAAATTATTAGATTCAATCTGAGGGATGCGAACAAAAAGTCCTGTGTTTTTACTATGCCCATTATCATAAAAATCGGAAATATCAGTTTTCATATCAATACTGAAATAGGCTTTCCCATTTTCTCCAATGTCGTGTTCTTCTTTATGTAAAAGCATATTTGAATTATCGTCTATCCATTCTTCAATGGCACATTTCAGTTTATCTTCAAATTTGCGTTTTGGAATAGCATCTTTGATAATTGCAAAAAACAGTATAATAATTGCCAAAGTTCCAAATACATCTTTCACGCAACCTAATACCGAAGCTGCATTTATCCCGTTTGCGAACAATTCTGCAATAGCAGCTATTACAGCAATGATGCCGAATACTCCGCCCAAAATCTGCTCGATAAAATCTTTTCTATCTTCCATTGTATTCACCTTTCTGTCTTAAATTGAATCACACATATTTTCATTTCTTTTAGAACACTTAAATTATAGCATATTATTGTAAATACTTCTACAAATTATTAAAAAATAGAGGTCAATTAAACCGCAAAGGAAGAAAAAGTAATGTATAAATTTCTATTTTGGGTATTTTTTGCAGGTGGTATCGTTCTCGGAGGCGGCATGGGCACTGCAATACCGATTCCCTTATACCATTCTTTTACCGGTATATGTTGCCTTTAACTTCTTACCATTGCACATTTTACCGAAATGCGCAACTGTTAATTTCAGAAGAATTTGCAGAAAGAGAA
>JAZUKF010000137.1:0-31614 GCA_045643165.1 Acutalibacteraceae bacterium
TTATCCAACTAATTAACATTTAAGCCGGAAGTTGCGGTCGTAGCCTCCCCGAACCAGTCAATGCTGTAAGGTGGACGAACCATTCCGCAGTGCTTAATAATTATATCACATTTCAGCAACATTGACCGTCGCCGGCGGCGCACCGCAATTTAATGAAATCTTCGTTTCGCTACGCTCCACATCAATTTCATTAAATTGCATTATTTATATCTTTTTTCTGCCTACTTTATTATACAAGGTGGCAAAAGCATTGCTTTTGACGGAGGGATTGTGGAAAATATAAAGATAATAGATAACAAATAATAAATAAAAGATAATAATTTATCTGTTATTTTTAAACCAATACCTGTTTTTGCAATAATAAAAACCGCCGAAAGGGAAATCAATCTCTTTCGGCGGTTATTACTTTAAAACAATTTAATCGTCTTCAACAGGTGCAAGTGCAAAATGAACTTCCGCATTTTTGTACCATTTATTTGTAAGGAAGTTTCTCGGTCTTACAACAACCTCATCTTTGTAAACTTCAAGTTGAGAACCTCCGCAGGGCCAGGGTGAACCGAACATATTTACAATTCCGTATGTGGGGAGAGTAATATAATTTACTCCGTTGATTTGCTCGGCATTTGAAAGACCGAACCAGTCTTTAATTACCGTTGCTTTTATTCCGGAATGCATATGACCGCTGATATAGAAAACGTTTCTGTATCTTTCGAGAATGCTTTGAAGGTCATATTCTTCTTTTGAAATACCGCTATCCGGCCATACGACATTTTCACCGTTGGTGTTTGCAATGGGCCAATGGCAGAAAACAAAAACAGGTCTTCCGCCCCTTGTTCCGTCTGCGAGTTCGCTGTCGAGGAATTTGAGTTGTTCTTCTGTCATTGAAATTGCATCCCAATGTCCGCCGTCGATAACTTCATCACCGAGAATGATAAATTTATAACCGTTGATTTCCGTGCTGAAATAATTTACTCTGTCATCACGGTCCATATATTTATTTCTGTAATTGATGAAATTCTGTAATGCCTGTTCCCTTGTGATATTCGTTACATCACGGTCTCCGGCATGACCTGCGTCATGGTTACCGGCAACGGTGATAACAGGTACGGGGCTGAAATTATCGGTGATTTCAAAATATTTTGCAAGGCTTGCCTCATCGGCATAGTTTGTAATATCTCCGTCAACCACAACCGCATCAATTTTTGATATTGACTTATTGAGATTTTTAAGTCCGGATTTAAGAAAACCTTGTCTGATAAACTCGTTAGAAGTAATATGTACGTCGGAAATAAGTTCCACGTTAAGCCTGCAATCATCATCAAGTGTTTTGATGATGGGTAATTCCACACCTTTGTAGGGGATAGCGGTCATAATTGCCGCAAGAAGAAATGCGAGAAAATTTGAAAAAATTGATTTTACGATAGCCATATTATGTCCTCCTTATGAACTGACGGCATTTTCCAAAACGGTTTTTACGGAATCATTCATTTGAGCAATGGGATCATATCCCAGAGCAAAATATTTGAACGCCCAGACTACCGGATTGAATTTGAAGCATGTCCAATCAAGAAATGTAACAAGTTTTCTGAGGAAAGTGGAAATATCTCTCGTTTTCGGAACGTAAACGGGAGCGAAATCCGTTCCCTTTTCTCTGACAACCATGGGTTGAGAATAACAAATTCCCTGCTCACCCGTGATATAAAATCTGACATAAAGATTAACATTGTTAAGTAATTTATCGGAATGAAGGTCGATTTCGGCTTTATTGTCCGTTACCTTTGTACGGAGAATAACATCACCGTCGGAAACCCACGTAATTTCTGATGCATTCTTACATTCAACATAAATTTTATCCGCTTTTTCGTCAACGGTAAGTTTTGTTACCATGGGAGTATCGTTCATGTGCATTGCATCAACGTCAACGTCGGGAACGCAATTCGGCATTTCTCTCATACCGTTAAGTTCCGTTGCGAAAGAATAATGGGATACGGAGAAAAATTCACCGTTTACCATACATTCACGAAGGGCTGTCTGTGATTTCTCCGGCATAAGCATCATTGTATATGCGTCATTTACGGATGCATCATTGTGTGAATCGGAGAAGGAGAAGCCCCAGGGAGTAACACCGTTGGGAATTGTTTTTGCGAGAATTTGGTCATATAGAATTCTGTCGCACCTTGTATGAGCATCTGTTGCACTGTTTATTCCCATTCCCACGCATGAGCCGGGATTATCGAGGAAAATCCTTGCAAACTTTGTGGGGTAATAATCGTCAACAAGTTGACCGATATGTTTGGCAGAGTCCTTTTTAGTGTAAACATATTCGCCGACATGGGAAAGCATTGTAACACCGCCGGCATCCTTAACACCCTTTACGGGAGTTTCGTAATCGCCGAAAACACCTGCAAGTCCCTGACCGTAATCGCTCCAATATCCTGTAAGATGACAGTCGGCAAAGGGAGTAGCCATATTAAGTTCAATGCCCTTTTCCACATCAAGCATACCGTCATTATTTGTTCTTACAAGACCGTTTGTCGTTTTTGCGGTACCGTTTATGTAGGAATAATATTCCGCATCCGAAAGGGGAACAACGTCAACACCGCCTGTACGTTCTTTTCTTAAAGCCCTCAAAATCGGAACGATATTCGGGTTTTTGTTCCAACCCTTGTTTATGGTACCGTGGTCTGTGAAAGCGACAATATCATAGTCAAGGTCATAGTACATTCTGACGGCATCTTTTATTTTAAGAAATCCGTCGGAAGCGGTTGTGTGACAGTGAAGTTGAGTCTTGTACGCTTTGTAGTTTTCCCAGTCAACCTTTGCATAAGGGTTTGTGATGATATAGTCGATCTTTTCTCCCGAACCTGCATTGGCGGTGATACTTACCGCAACGACCTGAAAAATAAGCAGGAGAGAAAGAAAAACGGAAATCACTTTTTTCATACCTGAACCTCCAAATATTATTTTATTAAATTATATCATATCGGTTAGCCCTGTGCAATAGTTTGTTTACAAAAAATGTATAAATAATTATTAAGAAATAATATCCGTTTATTGTTGACGGTGGATGAAAAAGTTGATATAATATACAATATATAGCATTTTCGGAAGGTTGGAGTTATTTATGAGTAAGGAAACATTTCATGTTATATCAAACACACATTGGGACCGTGAATGGTATCAGTGTCACGAAAAATATATTGTCCGTCTTGTGGAACTGATGGACCGATTGACGGAGATAATGGAAAGCAAAAAGGACTACCGTTTCATTTCCGACGGTCAGTTTGCCATGGTGGGGGATTATCTTGATGCCAAACCGGAAATGAGGGGAAGAATTGAAAAATTAGTATCCGAGGGACGTTTGCTTGTAGGTCCCTGGTACACTCAACCCCTTGAAAATATAGTAGGCGGAGAGGCTCTTGTAAGAAATCTTCAGAAAGGTGTAAGAGAGTCCGAAAAATTAGGCGGTGCAATGCGTTTTTCCTATGAGATAGATGAATTCGGTCATACATCTCAGTTACCGCAAATCCTTGACGGTTTTGATATACACGGCGTTATGGCATGGCGTGGCGTTCCGACAAATTGCAGAAGTTATTTTAAATGGCAGGGTGCAGACGGAACGGTTGCGGATTTCTTTAATTCAAATATGGGATACGGCGAAGCCACATCTTTGCCCTATGAGGAAGAAGATTTTACCGAAATTATTGACGGAACACCTTTTGAAAGAGAAGGTCTTAAAAATCATGTTAAAAGAATACGTGATTTGAGGTTTCACGTTTCCGACAGTTCTCACATGCTGTGGCTCAACGGTATCGACCATTCATGGGCACAGGAGGATATCCTGGAAGTATGCGAAAAAATCGAAAAACTTTTTCCCGATTACGAGGTAAAACAAAGCACTCCCGAAGAATATGCAAATGCAGTTAAAGAGGATTTGAAGAAAAATAACATTGAAGCGGTAACGGAAAAGGGCGAATTGATGTTTACCAATGAGCCTGTGCTTGAATCCACAAATTCACTCCATCCCAGGCAGAAAAGACGTCATTATGAATCTGAAAAAAATCTTGTAAGAATGACGGAGCCTTTGACGGTTTCTTCATATATTCTCGGCAGAAAATATCCCGAATGGGCGATTGAAAGAGCATGGAAATATATTCTTGAAAACCATGCCCATGACAGTCTGGGCTGTTGCTCCGTAGATGAAGTTTTTGAACAGGTTATGGCACGTTACGGTGCATCACTTTCTTTAAGTGAACAGATAAATGACGATTCATTCCGCTATATCATGAGTTGCGGTGAAAAAGAGCCGTCATTATGGATTTTCAATATGAGCGAAAAGCCGATAAAAGGTTCCGTTAAAGCATCCTTTGACGTACCCGAAGGTTTCGGAGGGGAATATATTTATCTTGAAACACCGGAGGGTGAAAAGGTTGATATGAGCATTATTTCCGCCGATGTTCAGGGGGATGTGAGATATAATCCCAGGCTCGGTCATCCCGTATGGGGAAATGTTGCTCACTTTGAGGCGATTATCAATTCTCCCGAAATTCCCGCTTTCGGTGCGTTAAGGCTTAAAATTCTTGAATATACTCCCGGTGAAACAACTAATAACAGACAGAATTTCTATTTTGTGAAAGAACAGGGCGTTCTTGAAAACGATTATCTGAAAGTTGAAATCAATCCTAACGGAACATTCAATCTTACCGATAAGAGAAACGGAAAAGTTTATCCCAATCAGTTGATACTCACCGATGACGGTGAAGCAGGTAACTGCTATGTTCATATCGAGGCTCAAAATGATATGAGACGTTTCACATCATTAGGTGCCGAGGCACAGATAAATACCCTTTATGATTTGCCGAACGGTTCCGCCTGTGAAATTATCGTTAAAATGAACATTCCCAAGGGCATTACTCCCGACAGAAAACGGAGAACGGAGGAAACGGATGTTCTCACCGTCCGCACGGTGCTTTCTCTTGAAAAGGATTCCGAATATTTAGGAATGGATATCACCGTTGACAATAAGTGTAAAAACCACCGTTTGAGAGCATTGTTCCCCACATATATTGACGAAGCGAAGGTCAGCGAAAGCGGTCAGGCATTTGACGAGGTGGAAAGACTTATTTCACTTCCCCATGAGCAACTGCCCTTTGAACTTCCCTATTTAACACATCCCATGCAGGATTACTGTGCGGTCAAAGGTGAAAACTGCGGTCTCGGTATTGCGGCAAGAGGTATTTACGAATATGAATGTACCGACGACAATGCCCATGCTCTTGCAATAACTTTACTCAGAGCCATTGAGGTTATCGACAATAAGACATTTGAGAAAACGCCGAAGTATTTTATGCAGGAAGCACAGAATATTTGTGAGGTCAAATTCTCTCTTTCACTCATTCCCTGCAATTCAAACCGTGAAAACTTACTTAAAAATGTAAAATCCGCCCTTATGCCTCCCGTTGTTCTTGCCAACAGAGATACGGAGGACAGTCTGATGCCCGGATATGTACGTCCGAAAAACATTTTAGGCGATAAGTTTACCGCTTTGACACTTCAGGGCGAAGGTCTTGAAATTACATCCTTTAAAAAATCCCTTGAAGGCAACGGGCTTGTTGTCCGTGTCAGAAACAGAGCGGATAAAAAAATTGAGGGTAATTTAAAAATCACCCTGCCCGGATTTAACGGCGGAGATATTTTCAAAATAAATCTCGAAGAAAAAAGGGAAGAAAAAATCGGTAACGGAAATGAAGTTTCATTCGGACTTTTACCGAAAAAACTTGCAACATTTAAGTTTGAAATAAAATAACGTTAGGAGTGTTTAATATGAATAAGAAAAACAAAAAAATTCTTTCTGCGGCACTGGTTTCTTCAGCCGCCGTTGTGGGAAGCGGTTATCTTCTTTTTGAGGAAATAATGAGCAGAAATGCTTTCATTTTCCCCAAGGTTTCCAATTTAATGATGAAACTTGACGAGAAAAAACGTCAGCAGGAGAAGGAGAAAAACGGTGTAGCCGTTGAGGAACAGCCTGATGTTGTTGAGGAAAATATCAAATGGTTTCAGGCACAGGATTTTAAAGAATATGAGATTATCAATAAGGACGGACTTCATCTGAAAGGCTATCTTCTTGCTGCCGAAAAAGAAAGCGATGTGTATGTTTTCTGTGCCCACGGTTATACAAGTCAGGGCAGGCATGAGTTTGCTCCCATGGGAAAATTCTGGCATGATATGGGATACAATGTTTTCCTTATTGACCATCAGGCTCACGGTTCAAGCGAAGGAAAATGGATAGGGTTCGGTGTGCGTGAATCCGTTGACGGAATTCTTTGGCTTGACTTTATGAAAGAAACTTTCGGTGAAGATATTAAGATCATTCTTCACGGTGTTTCCATGGGAAGTGCTACGGTTACGATTATGACAGGTGATGAGGAACTTCCGAAAAATGTTGTTATGACCGTTGCCGACTGCGGATTTACCACTTGCAGGGAAGAATTTGAGTTTGTAATGAAATCATCATTACATCTGCCGAAATTCCCCGTTTTCTACGTTGCGGAAGAATTTAACAAGATTATCAATAAGTATGATTTTTCCGAGTCCGCTCCTGTTGAAAGCGTAAAGAATGCACAAATTCCCATGCTTTTCATTCACGGTTCGGAGGATAATTTCGTTCCCACAAAGATGGTTCACGAATTGTTTGATAACTGTGCAAGCGAAAAGAAGGAAAAACTTATTGTGGAAGGTGCAGGTCATGCTTGCAGTTACCGTGTAAATCCCGAAATTTACGAGGAAACGGTCAAGAGATTTATTTCCGAAAATGTTTTCGTTACAGAATGATAAGAGAGGGTAATTGATATGAAAAAAGTATTAAGTTTATTATTGTGTATTATTACTGTCTTTTCACTTTTCGGAATAAATGCGGGGGCGAAAATAATGAATAAGATTTATGTTTCCGTAAGCGGTAATGACTCATGGGACGGTTCTTTAGAAAAACCTTTTGCGACAATTAACAAAGCAAAAGAAAAAGCAAAATTCCTTGACGGCGATGTTGTTGTTTATATCCGTGGCGGAAAGTACACTTTGAATGAAACGATAAATTTTTCATCTTCCGATAAAAGCAATGTTACCTTTAAAGCATATAATAAAGAGGATGTATGTTTCACTTCCGGAGTACCTTATACCGACTTTGAGGAATGTACGGTAAACGGAGTTAAAGCATTCAAAAAGAATGTGGGTAAACAGGCAGACTTTAATGCACTTTTCAGCGAAAAAGAATTGCTTTCGAGAACAAGATACCCGGAAAGCGGATATCTTTATGTTGAGGGTGTTGACAAAAAGGATGCCATAGATAAATCTATCATTGATACCGTTCATTGCGGATATGATGCAATGCTTGTAAAAAAAGATGACATTAAGAATTTTAAAAATTATCAGGATGTTCTTGTCCGTATTCTCCATTATTGGAAGGATGAAATGGTAAGCATTAAATCCTACGATTCATCAAAGGGTTATATGGAATTCAGCCGATTTACAAGTATGACCGTGGCAAAGAATGACAGATATTTTCTTGAAAACGTCTTTGAAGCGTTGAACGAGCCGGGAGAATGGTATCTGGATAAGGCGGAAGGAATTTTGTATTATATTCCGAAAGCCGGTGAAACAACGGATATTACTCTCTGGGGTTCATCTACGGAAACCATGATTAACATTGACGGAGCAGACGGCATTTCCTTTGAAGGAATTACATTCAGAGGAAACGGATTTAATATTCCCGGAAATAATATCGAAAGGGATAAATCTTCTCAGGCAGGTTTTGATGCAACATCCTGTATCTCATATAATAATGCAAAGAATTTCCATATCAAAAACTGCAATTTCAAGGATATTTCCGCCTGTGCCGTTTTTCTTGGCGTAAATGTGAAGGAAGCAAAAATAGACAGCAACTCTTTTAACAATATCGGAGCACAAGCTGTTTATATCAGGGGCGAAAATGTTCAGCTTGATGACGGAAGAATAACAAAAAATATTTCCGTTACAAATAATCTTATCAAAAGTTACGGCAGAACATTTTTCAATTCCGTAGGTATTTTGCTCATCCATGCCAATTCGGTTGAAATTTCCAATAACGAAATATCCGACGGTTATTATACCGCAATTTCCGCCGGTTGGGTTTGGGGTTACGGCTATACGGTAACGAATAATATTAAAATTTGCAACAATCTGATTTACAATATCGGACAGGGTTGGCTTTCCGATATGGGCGGTATTTATATGTTGGGAGTTCAGCCCGACACAGTGATTTCAGGTAACGTAATACATAATGTTGCCGCCGATCCCGGTCAGGGCGGTTACGGCGGCTGGGGAATTTATCTTGACGAAGGTTCATCCGGTATGCTGGTTGAAAAAAATCTTGCTTTTGCCTGCGGTAATGACAGTTATCATCTTCACTACGGAGCGAATAATGTTATCAGAAATAATATTTTTGCTTTAAGCGGTGAATCTCAGATAAGAGTTTGTTCAAGATTTGAAAATCATAAAACGGCAGAATTTTACAGAAATATAATCCTTACCGATAAAAAGGCAAGTGCTTTTTCTCATGTTGTCAGCACCGTTGCTTTTGATGAGCATGATAACCTTTTCTGGGATTTAACATACGGTTATAAAATTTTCATTAACAGAGAGGGAGATTCAAACAATTCTTACAGCTTTGAAACTGCAATCAGAAAGGGATATATTCATAATCCCACGGTGATGAATCCGAGTTTTAAAAATGCGGAAAACTTTAATTTTGAGTTTTCTTCCGATTGTGCCATAGATATGATCGGTTTTGAAAAATGGGATTATTCCGAAGCGGGAACCGTGAAAGGAACTGTTGTGGGTACAAACATAAAGGGAGGAACTACTCCTTATAATTCAGGTGCATCAACGCAGGAATATACTCCTTCGAGAGAACCTTTCCATTTTATCATAGCATTGATAAATAAAATATATTTTATGATATTAAATTACTTTAATAAATAAAAATCAGTCCGGAAAAAGCATTTTACAGCCTTTTCCGGACTTAATTATTAACCGTGTAAATCCGTTCCGATAAATCCGACTTCCTTAAAATCATCCCAGTTATGACGGATGATGTAGTCGATATAGGATGCGTACATTTTTGCGGTGAACAGGTAACCCATGGGATTAAGATGACCGTTTAAATAGAAACGCTTTTTAAATTCCTCGTTGTATTCCGGTGCATATTCCGTGAAATCAATAACGTAGGTGTTATCGAATTTTTCCGCAAAGTCAAAGATAAGTTTTCTTTGAGTATCAATTATTTTTTTATCACGTCCGCAATCGGGGAAAGTGGTGAGGAAAAATTTAGCACGTGGTTGAATTTTTTTGTATCTCTCGATAATTTTTCCATAGTACCATGCAAATGTATCTTTTTCTTCACCGTCGCAGTCGTTTACATTTCCCGCTTCCTGTTTCAATCCGCATAAATCATTTACGCCCAATGCGATTATGTAGGCATCGCAGGCATATTTGGAATCCCAGAAACGGTTATAATCTGCGAAACCGTTGTAATATTCCTTTGCGGTCATTCCTCCGCGGGAAAAATTATAAACCTTGCTTGAACACATTCTTGCCAAAAACTGTCCCCATGAATATTCAAAATAATCATGGTAACCACGGTTGCCGTCCTTGTTCGTTGACTCGAATTCACCGGATGAAAGACTGTCGCCGATACAACCTATCGTGCGGAAAATTGCCGTAAATCCGCCGTCGGATACAATGTTATCCAACGGTTTTTCGTTTTCGTTGTTTAAGTATAAATCCATATTCATTTTTATCGGAACCTTTCTTGATTGTATTTACGGGTATTTTATCACAGATAAAATTTTTTTACAAGACGGAAACGGCAAAAATTATTGACATTACTTTTTAAAAAGATATATAATAAAAGAAAAAAACAGGAGTGTTTTTTATGAAGAAAATCGCATTGTTCGGAGATTCCATAAGAATAGGTTATGCACCGGAGGTGATCCGCCTTTTAGGTGATGATTATGAGGTGATAAACCCGGAGAGTAACGGCAGATTTTGTACTAACCTTTTGCGTATGGTCTTTGATATGAGAGATGAAATCGAAGGCTGTGATGTAATTCATTTCAATACAGGTGAATGGGATGCAAGTGATGTTGTGGGGGACGGAATTTTTACTCCTCTTGATGTTTATGTAAGCACTGTTATCCGTATCGGTGAGTTTCTGAAAACAAAATCGAAGAAAGTTATTTTTGCCACCTCTACTCCCGTAACGACACATCCGGAAAATGATAACAAAGATTTGATGAGATATAATGAATGTGTTGTTCCGGAACTTGAAAAAAGAGGGATAATAATCAACGATTTATGGAGTGCGGTTTATAAGGATAAAGAGAAATATATCCGCAGTGATGACGGTATTCATCTTACTGATGAGGGAATTAAACTTTGCGGAAATATGGTTGCGGAAATAATTAAAAGGAATGTGTGATGTTATGAAAAAAATACTTTCGTTATTCTTATCGGTAATTATAATTGCAGGTTCTTTTTCTGTTTTGTCTTTTGCGACAGAAAGGAATTTACCACGTATAATCGAAACGGTTTATCCCACGGATGATACCGTAATAGCGGATATTGTTCTGACGGAAGAACCTTATTTTGCCGATAATACAGGTGTTAAAGACTGCTCCGATATTCTGCAAAGAGCCGTTAATGATTGCAGTAACAACGGAGGCGGAACTGTTTTTCTTCCCGTAGGAAAATACCGCATTACAAAGTCTGTAAACATTCTTCCCTTTGTTACGGTTCATGGTGATTGGCAGGATCCGGATAAGGGAAATAATTACGGCACGGTAATTGTTGCCGATGTAAAAAGTGAGGATAAAATGACACCGGCACTTTTCAATGTAGGCGGTTCAGCCGGTGCGGTGGGATTGACAGTATGGTATCCCGACCAAAGTTTGAATGATGTAAAGCCCTATCCTTATACATTTTATGTTGACGGAATGGGAGCAAATTATATGCTTCAGACGATTAAAAACTGTACTTTGATAAATTCTTACAGGGGAATAGGTGCTTGCAGTGAGTCCGCAATGAAGGGGATAAGCATTGCCCACGAGATGCTTAATATAGAAAATGTTAAGGGCACCTGCCTTTTTGAAGGCTTAAATTCCTTTAATTCCGCTGATGTGGATACGGCGAAAACATTTTATATTTCCCCGAAATATTGGAGCAAAGCCGGGAAAGATTACAATGCACCGGACCTTAATAACCTTAAAACTTATACGAAAGAAAATACTGTGGGTTTTCTTCTCGGCGACCTTGAATGGCCGGAATATGCCGATATAAAAATCGAAAACTGCAAATACGGAATAAAATTTGAGAAGGGACCGAGAATTTCTTTTGCGGGAACATTTTACGATTTGTCCGTGAAAGATTGTCAGTACGGTTTTTATGCCGAAAAAGGTACAATTCAGGATAACCGTGATAAACAGTGGGGCATTGGAATTTTCAACGGAGTTATCGAAGGCAGTAAAATCGCTTATTACGATAAGGGCAAAAATGTTTCAATGCTCACCAATGTTGAAATAAACGGAAAAATTATCGGCAGAAATATTCACCGTGCAAAAGCGGGTGTAAATAAACTGATTGACTATAAAAGAACTCATGTAAAGCCCGAAAACAAACTTTATGTTGTTGATGCTGATAAAACAGGCTTGACCGATGTATCGGCAAATGTGCAGAAAAAACTTGATGAAGCATCAAAAACAGGCGGAATAGTTTATCTCAGAGGCGGTGTTTACCGTTTTGATAATCCCGTTACCGTTCCCGCAGGTGTGGAACTGAGAGGTGCATCTTCCGTTCCGAACAGATGTGAAAGCGGTAACAGTAACGGTACGCTGATTCTTTCATATTACGGCTACCTTGACGAAAATGTTCATGCGAAGCCCCTTATTACTCTCGGCGGTGATAATTCCGGAATAAGCGGAATAAGAATTAACTTTGTCAAGAATAATCCCAAGGATGACAGCGGTGTTTACAAAAAAACTTCAAGTGCGGTTTATGCTTCCGGAGAGGGAAATTATGCACAGAACTGTTTTGTTATACTTGCGTCAAAGGGATTTGAATTTGAGGGATGCAAAAAAGGTCTTATCAAGAAAAATGTAGGCTGTTGTTATGAAAATATGTTTTGTATAACCGACAGCAGAGATATTTATATTGAGGGTAATCTTCAAAATGCAAACTCTCTTCCGAGAAACGGTTACGGTAATATCAATGTGCCGGAACTTAAAAACTGGATAACGGAGGACAAACTTTTCACAAATGTTTTTATTCCCATAACCAGGATACATTCGGATTATATCGTTATGAAAAACAGTAAAGATATTACCGTTTTCAATACTTTTATTTACGGCGGAAGACGTTATCTCCGTTCGGAAAACAGCAGTGCATATATTGCAAATACAGGTTGCGACGGTAATTCAAAGGAATACGGTTTTCTCAATCAGGACGGCGGTAAAATCACTGTTGTTAATTTTATGAGGTCAACTTCCGACGGAAAAGGCGGTTGGAATTCCTTTGAGGTTACGGGCAACGGAAAACTGAAAATTTATAACAGAATTTCCGTTGATTTAAACTATAACGAGTTTAACCAATTTGTGAATGTTGATTATGACGAAATAACCGCAAATGATTTTGCAACATTTATTATGCAAAAACTCATTTTCGTTTATATCGGTTTCGGAAAAATCATAACAAAAATTGTTCAGAAATAATTTTGAGGAGTTATTATGGATAAAATTATTGCGTTTTTCAGTTCTCTGATTATTTTGTTTTTATCTTTTTTCGGGATAGGAGGATACAGTATGGATTATGATTTAATGAAAAATGTAAAATACGGTAATGGGGAAAGGCAGGTACTTGATATTGCTTTCCCGAAAGATGCCGAAGGAGATATTGATTTGATTTTATACATCCACGGCGGTGGATGGATAGCCGGAGAAAAAGACGTTTATTTTGAAAGCATTACAGGCAGAGCAAAGCAGGGTTATGTTTCTGCGGCGGTAAATTACAGATATGTTTCCGAAAACAGCGATTGCGTAAATATGATTGATGACATCAATTCCGCTTTGATAAAAATCAGAAAACTCGGTGCGGAAAAAGGTGTCAATATCGAAAGAGTGTTGCTGACAGGTCATTCCGCAGGTGCACATCTGTCTTTATTATACGCATATACAAGGGCAAAGGAAGCCCCGATAAAGCCTGTTGCGGTGGTTGAAAAAAGCGGACCTACCGATTTGGTACCTTATGATGGCAGTGAGTTTTATCTGAATGCGAAAAATGAAGTTTTAAAGGAAGTGTTCTTTAAGACATTTTCCGATATGATAAAAAAGAATATTACACCGGACAATTATAATGATGAGGAAATCATAAAAGCACTTAAAAAAGTTTCTCCGTTATATTATGTTGATGAAAATTCCGTCCCCACCGTAATATGCCACGGTTCCAAGGACTCTATTGTCCCTTACGACAATGCGGTTTCTCTTGACAGAGCCTTGACGGAAAACGGAGTTGAGCATATTTTTATTACCTATCCCAATTCCGACCACGGTCTTGAAAGCGATAACGATTGCAATGAAGAAGCGGAAAGGGTAACGGAGGAATATATTAAAAAATATCTCAAAAAAGCGGGAAACTGAAATTTTTTCGGAAATCCGTAAAAAAACAAAGGAGAATGAAAAATGATAACTGCATTACAAAAAGGAATAAGCCTTGTTCTTGTTTTTCTTATTATGAATTTTGCGTCATGGACAAAAGGAAACGAGGATGAAAATATTAAAAAAATCGGTGATAATATCGCAAACGGACTTATTTCCGGAGCGGTAAGCCCCTTCGCATATCCGGATGTTATTGATGCGGACAGTATTGTCAGCAGAATAGCAACCGATGAGGAGGGCGACTGTTATTTTTCCGATATTGATTATCAGAACGGCGACAGAACCACATGGCCCCTCGTAAATCATATCAAGCGAGCGGAAATACTTGCTATACGTTACAGAAATGAAAAAGATGAAATCAAGAAATCATCATACCGTGATTATATATTAAAACTGATTGATTACTGGATTAAGAAGGATTTTCAAAACAGTAATTGGTGGCATAACAAACTTTCAAACACAAACATTTTAGGTGAACTGGGCATTTTGATGAAGGACGACCTTGAGGGCGACCGACTTTATAAATTATCGGAAATGGTGGGCAGAGGAAGTTTTACCGTTGACGTAACTCTGTACGCATATACGGGATCCAATGCCATAGACCTTGCCATGTCCACAATAAAATTCGGCGTTTTGGCAGGAAGCCGAAATGCTGTTGAAACGGCGGTTAGAATTGTATCAAAGGAATTGAATTATTCTGCGGGTGAAGGTCTTAAAAAGGACGGCACATTTTTCCAGCACGGAAACAGGATTTATATGGGCGGATACGGAATTGATTTTATCAACGGAATGTCAAAAATCATCTGTAATCTTACGGGAACAAAGTATATGTTCTCAAAGGATAAACTGATGCCCTTTGCGAATTTTATCGCTGACGGAATGAAAACCATGAGTTTCGGAAACATACTTGATCCCACAACAATGGGACGTTCCGTATCGAGATACAATGCTCAACCTTTACCCTCCATCGTTTCCTCTCTCGTTCAACTTTCAAATACACCGGAAATGCCGAGGAAAGATGAAATCGCTCAATATGCTTTGTCAATTCATAATAATACAAAATCCGATAACGGAATGAAATATTTTGATAAAGCGAAATTCCTTGTAATAAATAACAGCGATTTTTATTTCAGTTTCCGTGGCGGTGATAACACACTTTATTATTCAGAAAAGATAAATGATGAAAATATTTTAGGATATAATTCTTCCTATCCCGGCGTTACTACGATTATGCACACGGGCAATGAATATGTAAACATAAGTCCCTTATTTGATTATTCCCTCGTTCCGGGTACTACGGCGGTTTACGAAACGGATGAAGAACTTTTGAAACATTCCGATTTCACATACAGAAGTCTGATAGGTAAATACGGAAGTACGGTTAATGATAATGATGCAGTTGTTTTCGCTTCCGCAACTCATGAAAAAATCAGCATGAAAATAAGTTGTTTCGCAACTGACAACGCAGTGCTTCTTATGGGTGCCGGAATGAAGGACTCCGCAGGCAGAAAGATGAACACAACCGTTGACCAGTCATATTATACAGGCTCATATTCTTTTAAGGGTAACACGGTAATCCATAACGGAATAAAATATACCGTGCTTGAGGGCGGAAAGGTTACTGCCGAAAACAGGCACAGTACGGGTTCATGGAGAAGGAATAATACAACTCAACCCAACGTTCCCGTTGAGGGAGATATTTTCACAATTTCCATAGAGAATACAGGCTCATACGCTTACACCGTTATGTCTGAAAAAACCGATGAAAAATTTGAAATTATAGTTAATAACGAGTCAATTCAGGCGGTAAAAATGCCTGACGGAAAAATTGCCGCCGCATTCTACACAAAGGGCAAGTTTGATTTTGAAGGAAAAACATATAGCGGTAAGGCAGGAAAATCTTATATATACTAAATAAAAAAGCGGGATACAATTTCGGTTGTATCTCGCTTTAAGTTTGTCAGACACCTTTAATCATTATGCAGGAATTTGCTTTTATTTTGAATGAGAGATTTTCCGTGCAATCTATCAGTTCACCGTCTGTTTTTTCGTCAAGAAGGAAAATATTGTATTTGCCGTCTTTACCGAAATCAAGTTTAATTTCCTTGTCCTCACGGTTTTCTTCGTCTGTATAATATGTAATTATTGCACTCGCTTTGTTATCTTTATCAACTCCGCAAAGAGAGTAGATATCATCAATTTTGTTTTCCGCTCTTATTTCATTTTTCAGTTCATAAAAATCACCGTACCATTTAAACGGATAGTAACCCTTTAATTTTTCGTAGGTGTAAAAGTCGAAAAGTGCATTGAAAACAGACGGTCTTGTATCGTAATACATCAGCATATCAATGCTTGAATTTTGTGCAAGGCTGATACATGCCATAACAAAGGCGGCACCTTTGACGGAATGAATTGTTTTTAAAGAGTCAACATAGGTCAATCCCCAGTCTTTAATATAATTCCATTCGTTGAGAATACTTTCGGCATTTTCATATCCGTATTTTATGAGAAGAGATTTTATTTTTTCGGCTCTTTCTGTTAATCTCTCCGGCTGAGTGGTATAAATATGCCATGAGAAAAAGTCTATTTCAACATTTCTTTTCTTCATTTCACAAAGGAAATCCTCTGCCCAATCCTCTCTGCCTGCAAGAGCGGGACCGCCTATTTTAAGGTGAGGAAAACATTTTTTCAGATGTTTAGCGGTAATTTCGTATAAATCGAAAAATTCCCGTTTTGTGCCTCCCCATGTTCGTTTGTTTCCGGACTCGTCTTCATCCAGATCCGGCTCGTTCCAGATTTCCCAGTATGGCATATCGTGGTAAAAACCGTTTGCCCATCCTTCCGTGTAGTGGCGGATAATATGTTCGCAAATCCTTGCCCATTTATGAAAATCGGCAGGGGGAATTGTGCCGTGCTTTTTAACCTGATGTTCAATGGTCTGACCGAGACGGAAGAAAGTTTTTGTACCCGCTTCAAGGCAGATGAGAATTGACTCGTCGGTACATTTGAAATCGTATGAAGCTTCATCGTTTTCATCTGCATCAAAATTCGGAAAAATATTTGTTATATCGTGTGAATAGGGACCGCCGTAAATATCGCAAACACCGGAATCGTGGTTACGTGAATAGGGGATACGTGCATTTTTGTAATCCTCAAGATTCGTTCTGTATTGGTCGGTGCGTCTTGTGTGCCAGGGACCGCCGTTGGTGGCATTGAGAATTTTAAATTCTCCGTATTTTTTCGATAAATCAAATTTTAATGTTTCCATAAAATATCCTCCCTTATTATTCTGTAACGGATTTATTTACTTATCAGGAATAAACCTAATCCGCATACTGCTATTCCCGCAACCTGACGAAGAGAAACCGCTTCTTTATAAAGAAGTACGCCGATTATCACAAGTGCCACGGCAAGACAGATATTTGCAGTCAACGCACCTGTACTTATTCCCCAACCTGCTCGGTATAAAAAAACATAACCTACTTCCAGACCGATGATAGACAGCCCCAATACAAAGGATGACCAATTCACCTTTGTGATTTCCGTAACGGCATTTGAGGGCTTTACACTTGCAACAAAAATTACCGCCGAAAGGATTGCACCCACAAGATATGTTACCGTCAGAGCGGCAAATGAATTTGCTTCCTTCGGAATGGATTTGGTACAAATATTATAAAAACAGTTTGACAGGACTATCAGTCCCAAAGGCCATATCATACTCCACATTTTAATCATCCTTAAATTCATTACCGATTTTTTATTCAGCACCGATAAATTCCGTTTTTACATCATTGGGATTTGATTTATCAATATCAAAAATTCTACCGCCGAAGGTTTCTTTCGTATGACTTGCATGACGGCTCAGATATCCGTCATAGGATAAAATAATACCGCAGAATTCCGCAGAGCAGTTTATTTCATGGTCATGACCGAAGCACATGGCTTTCATATCGCCACGTTCCGTGCAGGCTCTGAAAAATCCGCTGTTGAGATACTGACAACTTACCGGCTCGCCCTGATACCCGGTGTAATTGCTTTCCGAGGAATTTAAGGAACACCATGCCAATTCCTGAACAGGCACGTGCATAACCGCCATGGAGGGAACTTTTTTTCCCTCTTTTTCTTCAAGTGAAACAGATGTATCGTAGTACCATTTTACCTGGTTGAAATCAAGACCTCTTTCACCGCTGTCAATTCCGCCACGGTTTGTCAGTTCCGTTTTGTATTGCGTAAGTGAATAATCTTCTCTGAAACCGTCGCTTCCGGCATGGCTGTCAAAGGCATAGACGTTAAAGAGAATTTTCTCACCTTTTTCATCAAAAATCGGAATTATGTAATTTGATGATCCCGATATTCCGTCAACGTGATGGGAAACACAATGGGGATAACTTTCGTAGATTTTCTGCGAATTTTTGTTTTCAAGTCCGTAGTTATCATCATGATTGCCGAAAACGTGTCCCCAGGGGATTTTTCTGTCTTCAAGTGGCTTTGTCAAGCCGTCAAGCATTTCCGTAAGTTGCTCCGCATTTTCAATATGGATGTAACCGGGACCTGCGATATCGCCTAAAAACAGTACAAGGTCGGGATTGGTTTTGTCAAGAAGAGATGTAAGATTTTTAACCGTATATTCCTTGTCATAGCCTTTTCCGCCGTGGATGTCGGAAACGCAGAGAATACGGAATTTCTCCTTTTCGCTGAAAGCGATTTTGATTTTTTTGCTGTAATAATTTTTGATGTCCATTTTTTTACCTCACATATTAAGTATTTTTTTTATGCTTCCGTTATCACTAACGATTTCTTTCCAAAATTCATGTGCCCACACGTTATGACGGGGACCGTGAATTTCATCAAATCCGAAATAAATTCTGCCGTTTACACAAAGTTTTGCAGAAGCCCAGAAGGCTTTGAAATAATCCGTATCGGAAAGAGAATAATCAAAAATGAATTCCTTTGTTTCATTTGGTTTAAGCACCACACTTCGGGGACGGTGGCAAACTTTACCGAATGAAACATCATTTTGAACTTCATCTCCCCACAGTTCAAAGGGAACCGCAAGATGTAAAGAACCCATTAAAACTTTATTCGTTTTATTTGTGCAGATACAGCGGATTTTATTTTCTTCGATTTTTAATTTTACCTCAGGCTCAAAGCAGCCGAATTCAAAAATATCGAAAAATTTCTGTCCGTCATTTTCAAAGAAAAGTCTGATTTGCCCTTTAATATCGGGATTTTCAAGAGTAACCCGCAGGGGGATCACTTCGCTTTCCTCCGCTTTGAGGACGGATTTTATTTCCTTTTTGTCTATTGATATTCCGTTGTCGCTTTCAAGTCTGATTGAAACGGAATTTTCGCTGTCCGTCATGTTGTTAACAATGTTGACGGGGATAATAATTTCCGTATCGCTTATTTTTTCGATTTTTCTGTCAAGTGTTACCGCTAATGAAAGATAACCCATGGGAACGCTTCCCATATCATGTTCCCATGAACGAATGAAGGTAGGCTCCGCATCTTCCTTTTCGGCACCGATAATTGCATCACCGATTTTTTCTCTGCATTTTGCTTTCAGTTTTACCGTTTCGATGCTGTGGGAATTAACGGTTAAATCAATGCGGTTTTTCGATGATTTTAATGCTTCGCAATTTTCTTCAAGCAGGTCGCATTTCTCGGCACATTCAATTTCAAAACCTGTTTTGATTTTAATATTTTCTTCTTTTGATGATGACTCAAAACCACGTATTACTAAACCTCTTGAAGAAAAATCACCGTCAACATTTTGAAGTTTCGCCAAAGGATAACCGCCCGCCTTGAATGCGGTAAGATTAAATCCGCCGTCAACGGATAAAAATCCTTTTTCTTCGGGCAGGAACATATTTTCGCCATCCGCCGTATCGGAAACGGCAAAGAGTTTTTCGTTAAATTCATCCGCTTTTCCGTAAACCGAACCTTCACGGAATGAACCGCCGTGGATATAAAGCTGATAAGTGAAAATATGAGTTTTCTTTTCCGGAACCATTTCTTTTCCGCCTGTAACTTTTCCCATATTGCCGTAGAATGAGGCAGTGTGGAAAAGCATCATATTAAGCGTTGACTTACCTTCAACCGAGGAGGAAATCGTGCCGTTGTTGATAATTACCGCACCGAAATTATCGGGTACGGATTTTTCCGAAAGAAGAATTACATCCGTGAAAGAAATCTTTTCCTCTGTTGAAAGAATTTTTTCTGTTTCTTCAATTACTTTTGTTAATTCATCTTTGTTTTTTGCAATGATGAATACTTCGTCAACAGCCTTTTTGTATTCATTATCCGAGTTTGTTCTGAAAATAATCGCATAGCCTTTTTTCCCGATTTTACTGTCTGCCCGCTCTCTGTTTTTCCGAGAGAGATTTGCAATCATTTTTTCCGTATATTCGTTCTTTTCCTTCTCCGTGCTGAGAATGAAACGTGTATCCGTGGAATAAATATCCTCGTCAAAACGGATGATTTTTGTTCCGCCGTGTTGTTCTGTGTCCGGGAAAGGTGTTACGGGAATACCTTTTTTTGTTAATGCGGTGAGAAGTTTTTCTCCGCATAAAGTAAGGTCATTCGGTCTGATAACCGCCGTCATACCTATATTGAAACCGGACCTTTTGTTAAGTTCAACCGTAACCGTCGGTCCTATACCGAACCAGCGGTTTGCAGGTAAAATCCTGCAACCGGAAAATGATGCGTACTGATGTGTCTGAAATGACATATATTTCTTTGACCGTGTTGAAACATGGGGAGCAAAGCGGTCATCGAATATTACCGATGAACCGTTTATATTCATTGGAAATGTTACGGAGAATAAATCATCTTCGCTGTTGTAATCCTCAATCACCGTTTTGAAATCGATCTTATCACTTCCGTGATACAGAGTTATCTCCTGAATTACACAGGCTGTCATATCAAGTTTTGTTCTGACGGTAAGTTTTTGGAATGTACCGCATTTTTCACTTTTGACCTCTGCGGAATATTCATCGGAAAACTGCTTTTTGCCGTCCGTATATATTTCGTGTTGAGTTTCCATTCTGTCATGTATTTCATGGAGAACGTTTACCGTATTCAAGGGATGAAGGGAAGGATCAGCCATTTCACGTTTTAATTTTTTATCGTAGAGAGATACAATTCCGCCGCCTCTGTTTCCGTCAACGGTTATTCTGTATCTGGAATTTTCAATAGTATTGTCATTGTCGAATAAGACTGTATCTGTTTCTTTTTCGGAAATCCTGTACATGGCATAACCCATGGCAGGTATGTTCCCGGAATAAAATTCCCCCTTGTTTCCTTTGATGAATACGGGATATTCTTTTCCCTTCGTATCGGTGAGCACCGCATATTTGCCTTTGAAATTTTCGGGTAAAGTAAATTCGCAAACACCCTTTCTTTTGTGTGGCAGAGAGTTGAATACAAATATACATTCCTCTCTTTTATCAGTCTTGACACCGGATGAAATGAACCGTGCCGCTTTTTCGCATATATCTGCGGCAAGAACAGCACATTCACGGTATTCGATCATTAAATCAACAAAGGAAATTTCGTTGTTTGTTCCGGTAACGGAATCGTGGTGCATTGCACAGAGAAGTTGTCGCCATGCTTTATCAAGTGCTTTTTCCGGATATTTTGCACCGTACATAAATGCAACGGCGGCAAATTTTTCCGCAACGGAAAGGAGATTTTCGCAAAGCCTGTTTGCCTCTTTGAAATCCGTTCTTGTCAGCAGAACACCGGAATGATGTTGAGTTAAATCCCGTGATGTAACGTCAATATTTACCGCTTCACCTTTTTTTACGGCATCGTTCACATCGTTACCCGTTTCGGAAAAGACGGAGAAGGTGAGATTGTTCAATGTGTCCTTCATCCATGTTGTATCGCCTTCACGGGGGATAGAATAAATGTAGTCAAGAGCATCGGAGGATGCGTCGCAAACGGGAATATTAAATCTTCCCGCATCCTTTCTGCCTATACATTTATCGTGAATAAGCGTTGTTCCGTCCGGGGACATGTGATGGGAAAGACTGTCCATACCCAGCATCATTTTACCCCATCTGATATAGTTGCATCCGCCTTTTTTACAGACCTGCGACATCTGTGAAAAATGTCCGAAAACATCTCCCGGTACGTAGGCACTTGAAATTCTTCCCAAAACATCCCTATGATAAAGCTGTCCGTAAACAAGGTTTCTTACAAATGCTTCACCGGAGGAGGTCAGGTCATTGGGCTGATTATAAAAGCAGTCCGCTTCCGCTCTGCCTGTTTTAAAGTCCTTTTTTATTTCCTCTCTGTGGTGGGGATAAAGGGAGTAATACGGGTGAAGATAATCTATTTCGGAAAGTGTCGCTTTGAAATCCGGGTTGGAAATCAATCTTTCGACAATAGATTTTGTTATATGGAATGCACCCAGAGCGTATGTACGCTGTTCCTGGTGATATGTGGTATCAAAATGGAAATCGGAGAAAACTCTTTCCGTACCCTTAAAGCCGTCATATTCCGTTGTGGGGAAATAGAATTTTTTTGTTTCATTTCCCAATGTAATATCACAGCATTTTACACTGCCGTCCGCATCAATTCTTAATCTTACGGGACGGATTTCGCCTTTTTTCATATTTTCAAGTGTTTCCTCACGTCCGAGGTAGGAAAGGATAACCTTGTCTTTATCCTTTTCGGAGTAAACGAAGGCGGGGAAAAGTTGAAGCGGATTGTCCGCTTTGCCTGAATATGCCAATGTTACGGAAGGGGATGAAAGATAAATTCCGTCATCCTCCGCTATTACGGGAAAAACAGAACAGTTTGAAAGTGAAATATCAAGAGTGTCCGCAATATATCCGGGACGAAGTTTGAAAAGAAGTAAATTTCTGCCCTTTTTGAAACGGGCTAAACATTGATAACCCAGCCCCCATAAGCCCTTTACCGTTCCGTAGGGTTGAAAGTCGATCATTTCACCGTTGAGGAAAAGGGATGAGCCGGAATTTTCATAGCAGATAACGGCTTTGTAATCCTGTTTGCAATCTATGTACACGCCCAGATAGTACACCGCATTTCTCTGAGGAGTAGCATACAGAGCCTCATCACACGCTTCATCATCCTTGTCAAATCGGATGCTGTTCCATTTTTTATATCCGCATTCCCAGGTGTAAAATTCCTTGCCGTAATAGTCGTTTTTGACTTTTTCGCCGAGAACGGGAGTAATATTTTTTTCTCCTCCGCTTGAGAGAAGATAATCCTCATACAGGATTTTATCCCTTTCGTACATGTGTTCCGTTTCAAATGCTCCCTGCGTAAAGAGAACAAAAGGACCGGTAACGAGAAAATCCTCTATTCTGTTATTCGGGAAAGGATTTTTTTCATTTGGAATGAAGCTTTCAAAATCGAATACAAATCCCTCAACATTTAACTTTTCATAGTTTTTCATTTCCGACACTCCCGTAAGAGAATAATAACAGTAACATTGTACCAAAGACAAAAATCTTTTTCAAGGAATTTAAAGAAAAAATATTGAAAAAGATGTATGTTTATAGTACAATATATTGCGATGACATTTTACGGAGGTACAAAATGAAAAGATTTATTTCGGTTCTGCTTTCAGTTTTAATTTTGTTTACCGCAGTTTTACCCGTATTTTCAAGCGGTAAAACTTCACAGCCTGATTATGATATCAGCAGTCCATACGATAATGTGGACTGGTCGAAGTGGAAAGCGTATAAAACTCAACTTCACTGTCATACCAATGCAAGCGACGGATTTTTGCCTATTAAGGAGGCAATTCAGCTTGATTACGATTTAGGCTATGACATTGTGGCGATTACCGACCACGGAACTATAAACCGTGGCTGGAATAAGAAAACACAAACCATTCCTTTATTAAGGCTTACAAGATATAGCCGTACAAAAATGCTTCCTATCGAGCCTCTTTCCGACGAACAGTATAATGCATATCTTAACGGCAGTGCAAAAACTTCCGACGGTAAGGTCAGAGGAAAGGGAATGCTTGATATTCCCGGCGGAATAGAACTTAATATGGCAACGCCCTTTGCGGACTGTCATCTGACCGGTTACTGGAACGAATACGGACAGGGACTTGCGGGAGTTTTCGGCGATTATGAAACCCCTGTAAAGGGTGTGAAAAAATCCGGCGGTATTTCCATGCTTGCCCATGTGGGGGAATATGTTTATCTCAACTATAAATCGGACGAGCATGTGGGACAGCCTGTGGATGAATACTATGTGAATAAGTTTTCCGGGATTTTCCTTGAGGACGGTGATTCCTGTTTCGGTATGGGGATTAACAGTTCTGCGGATGAAAATACAAATTGCGACAGAATTCTTTACGATGCGGTTTTGCAGAAAACAATTCCCAACGGTGTTGTGCCTTACGCCTATTCCTTTTCCGATTCCCATAATGTTGAGTCGAGAAACTATGCTTATCAGATGATGATGATGCCCTCTCTTTCTCTTGAAAATGCAAAAAAAGCCATGCAAAGCGGAACATCCTTTGCCGTTTCCCATTTTTCAAGAGGTGTCGAACTTAACGGTATGAAGGAAATGGAAAAATACGATATTACCGTGGATTGCAAACAGTTTGATGCTTCAAGTAACGCTACACCCATGGTAACAAAAATTGTTGTTGACAATAAAAAAGATACAATCACAATCAGCGGAATAAATTTCGATACCGTTACATGGGTGTCAAACGGAAATGTTATTAAAAGAGAAAAGGTGTCCGGCACCGATGCAACACTTGATTTACATGACGGCAAACTTCTTGATGAAGTTGGGATGTATGTCAGATTTTACATAACGGGGGATGAGGGTATCTGCTATTCTCAACCCTTTACCGTAATCAAAGACGGTCAGGCACCGGAAAAAGTCAATGTACCGGAAACGAGAGATATTTCAACATTTTTAAGAAAAACCGTTACCGTGCTTGATTGGATGATTTTTAAATGGAATCCCGTTGTATGGGCATTTAAATATTTTGCTTTGGGATATGATCCCTTCCGGCAGATAATCGAATCGTTTAAATAATTATACGGAGGTATGATTTATGCTTTATAAAAAGAACAAAGAAAAAACCCTGAAAAAAGAACTGTTTGAAAATCCTACATGCGAATACAGGGGAACTCCTTTCTGGGCATGGAACAGTTTCCTTGAAAAGGATGAACTTGAAAGACAGATTGATGTTTTTAAGGAAATGGGACTGGGCGGTTTTCACATGCACGTCAGAACAGGACTTAAAAATCATTATCTCAGCGATGAATATATGGAACTTGTCAGGAATTGCGTTGATAAGGCGAAAAAGGAAGAAATGCTTGCATGGCTCTATGATGAGGACAGGTGGCCGTCAGGTGCCGCAGGCGGAATTGTTACAAAGGATAAAAAGCACAGAGCAAGATATATGATTTTCTCCCCCGAAAAGCAGGAGAACGAGGATGGCAGCGGTGATAAACGAGGTGAAATTTTAGCCTGTTATGACGTAGTTCTGGATAAGGACGGATTTCTTTCATCCTATAGGAGAATAGGGGAAGATGATGAAGCCAAAGGCGATAAATGGTATGCCGTTCTTAAAATTCAGGATGAGGACAGTTGGTATAACGGCGAAACTTATGCCGATACATTGAGTAAAGAAACCATAGAAAAATTCATTGAAGTAACCCATGAAAAATATAAGGAAAAATGCAGTGATGAATTCGGTGAAGTCGTTCCGGCAATATTCACGGATGAACCGCAGTTTACCAGGAAAAGAGTTCTTGATAATTCCTTTGATAAAATGGATATAAATCTGCCTTGGACAGATAAAGTTCCGCAGTTGTATAAGGAAGCATACGGAACTGATATTCTTGATACCGTTCCGGAGTTGATATGGGATTTACCGGCGTCTGAATATTCTCTTAACCGTTACCGTTATCATGATTTTATTGCAGAACTTTTTGCGGTTTCTTTTGCCGATACCGTAGGCAGTTGGTGCAGGGAAAATAATATTGCCCTTACCGGTCATCTTATGGAAGAACCTACTCTCCACAGTCAATGCGCCGCACTTGGTGAAGCGATGCGTTCATACAGGGGATTTGATATACCCGGTATTGATATGCTTTGCAACAGACATGAATTTACCACCGCAAAGCAGGCTCAATCCGCCGTTCATCAGTTCGGATACGAGGGTATGTTGTCCGAACTTTACGGTGTAACAAGTTGGGATTGCGATTTCAGAAAATATAAGCATCAGGGCGATTGGCAGGCCGCATTGGGCGTTACCGTAAGAGTACCCCATCTTTCATGGTATGCCATGGGCGGTGAAGCAAAACGTGATTATCCCGCATCAATTCATTATCAATCTCCCTGGTATAAAAAATATTCGGTTATCGAAGACCATTTTGCAAGGGTAAATACCGCACTTACAAGGGGTAAACCCGTTGTTAAGGTGGGAGTAATTCATCCCATTGAAAGTTTCTGGCTTAATTGGGGACCAAACGACAAAACCGCACTTTTGAGAGAAAGTCTTGATGAAAGATTTAATAATGTTACAAAGTGGCTTCTTGAAGGCAGTGTTGACTTTAACTTTATTTCCGAAGCCCTTTTCCCGCAACTTTGCGAAAAAGGTTCATCACCTATTAAAGTGGGCAAAATGGAATATGACGTTATTATTGTTCCCGGCTGTAAAACTCTCAGGAAAACAACCGTTGACAGACTTAACGGTTTCAAAAAGGACGGCGGAAAACTTATTTTCATGGGGGAAATACCGTCCCTTTGCGATGCCGTTGTTTCCGATGAGGGTGAAAAACTTGCAAAAGACAGTATTTGTATAGATTATTCCCGTGGTGCAATACTGTCTGCACTTGACGAAAACCGTGAAATTACGATCCGTCTTGCCAACGGCAGACTTTCCGATAATCTTATTTATCAGCTTCGCCGTGATGAGGATTGCAGTTGGCTGTTTGTGTGCCACAGTTCCGAGCCTTCATGCGAGAATGTGGATATGGGTAAGGATGTAAGAATTACCGTTAAGGGTGAATTTATCCCCGAACTTTATAATACGGAAAACGGTGAGATTACGAAAATGCCTGCCGAATACAGAAACGGAAATACAGTTATTTCCGTAAAAGTTTTCAGTTATGATTCATTACTTTTCAAACTTACAAGCGGTAAATCGAATCTTCCCATGACGGAGAAAACCGCACTTAAACCTGAAGGAAAATCCGTTCACGGTCCCGTTGAATATTCTCTTGACGAAAAAAATGTACTGCTTCTTGATATGGCGGAATATAAACTTTCGGGAGATAAGGATTTCTCCGAAAAAGAGGAAATTCTCCGTCTTGATAACGTATGCCGTGAAAGATTGGGAATTCCGAAACGTGGCGGACATATTGTTCAGCCTTGGGTTGTAGGTGATGTTCCCACGGTGGATAAACTGACACTTCGCTATACTTTTGACAGTGAAATTGAGTACGAGGGTGCTTTACTTGCCCTTGAAGAGATTGACAATGCGGAAAAAATCCTGTTTAATTCACAGAATGTTCAGGTTAAGTCCGTGGGCAAATATGTTGATATTTCTATTTCTACGGTTAAACTTCCGAAAATCGTCAAAGGTAAAAATGTTCTTGAAGTAACATACGCTTACGGTGAGAAAACGGATATTGAAAGTATGTTCATTCTCGGCGATTTCGGTGTTAAGGTTTGCGGAACCGATTTGACGCTTACATCTCTTCCGGAAAAGATTGCTTTCGGCAATGCTGTTTCACAGGGCTTCCCGTTCTACGGCGGAAATATTACTTATAAATTTAAAGCAATATCGAAAAACGGAACAATGGATATCTGTGCTTCTTACTATAAGGGGGCTGCGATTTCCGTTAAGGTGGACGGAGAGGAAAAGGGTAATATAATTTATCCGCCCTACACACTTACTCTTGACGGTATTGCCGACGGTGAGCATGAGGTTGAAATGAAACTTTACACCCACCGTTATAACACTTTCGGACCTGTTCATCTTACAAACGATGCGGAGCATTGGCACGGACCGGGTGCTTGGAGAAAATGGTGTGCCGAGTGGAGTTATGAATATGAATTGAGAAGAATAGGAATAATATCCGCACCGAAAATAAATTAAAAGAATAATTTAAAGGCTGTTTAAACGGGTTCCCCTCGTTCAAACAGTCTTTTTATTTTTTTGTTTTCAGAAAATTTTACTTGCAAATTTTTTCCGGATATGTTATCATTGTTAATAAGTATTTATAAAAGTTGATTTTTGCGATTTTAGGGAAAGATTTTTCGTTTTGCAGTATTTATTATTTTCAGTTTTCATATTATGTTACGAGGTGATTTTATGGGTTGCAGCGTAACGGAAATGAGATGTAAAGAGGTAATAAACAATGCTGACGGCTGTCGTTTAGGGTATGTAAATGATGTGGAAATTGATGTTTGTAACGGCAAAATCGTTGCCATAATCATTTACGGCTCCTCTAAATTCTTCGGCATATTCGGAAGAAATCCCGATATCAGAATTTGCTGGGAAGATATTTGCGTTATCGGGGAAGATACGGTTTTGGTAAAATACTGTCCGCCAAAGGAACAAATTTGTAAGCCTAAAAGGAGAGGACACATGTTTGACGGATGGTTTTAAAGTGAAAAGGAATGTAAAAGAGAGGTCATTATAATGAAAAGAATTGTGGGTTTGACGGTGGCTTTTGTAATGTTATTATGCTTGTTTTCCTGCGGAAAAGAAGACGATGTAAATTTGTTGCTTGATTCAAAGTATGTTAAAACAGGCTATGACGGAAAAACAGGATTTGCCTATTGCGTTTACGAGGATTACAGCATTGTAACCGGTTATGAGGGTAATGAAATTTCCGTTACCGTTCCGACTAAAATAGAATCGAAAAAGGTAATGGCAGTGGGCGAAGGTGCTTTTAAAGATAATTCGGTGCTTGAAACGGTGCTTATGCCGGAAACGGTGCTTGTTATTGAGGACAGTGCTTTTGAAAATTGTGTGAATTTGAAAAAAATCGTTTTCTCCGAAAAGACGTATTCAATCGGTACATCCGCCTTTGCGGGGGATAAATCTCTTACTGCGGTAAGTTTGCCGCCTGCAACACGGTTTATCGGCGGTTGTGCTTTCAGTGAATGTGAAAAACTTGACAGTATTTCCATTCCGAAATCCACCGAAAATATCGGCGGAGGTGCGTTCAGTTATACTCCGTGGCTTGAAAAACAGAATGATGAATTTGTTTTTGCGGGAAAAGATATTTTAATTCATTATAACGGTGAGGATGAAAATGTTGTCATTCCTTCAAATGCAAAGCAAATATCTGCTTTTTATAATAATACAACGGTAAAATCCGTTGAGCTTCCCGAAGATGCGGTTTCAATAGGAGATTATGCTTTTACAAATTCACCCATTGAAGGAATTGTATTCGGAGCAAAAATGAGAAAAATCGGCAGAAATGCCTTTGACAGTTGTTTGAATTTAAAGAGCGTTTCTTTGGATGATGAAATTGTTTCAATCGGTGAATATGCCTTTGCTTCATGTCAGCTTCTTGAAGAAATCGTACTTACGAAAAATATCAGGACATTAGGCGAAGGTGCTTTTTCAAGATGTGAGAAATTATCTTCCGTAACCTTTAACGGATACAGTACCAAAATCGGTGAAAAATCATTTGAGTCATGCTCGGAGTTAAAGACGGTTAAGGGTATCAAAGGTGCATATTGCGAAAAATTTGCCACCGAAAATAAAATTTCCTTTGAAGAAATTTCAGAATAATACATAAAATTATGAGGCTGTTGCAATCTGATGTGCAACAGCCCCATTTTTATTTTTTAAAGTTTTATTTTTTTTTCATCCAACGGCATATCAGGTCTGAAATTCGGAACCTCCATTGTTTTTCCGTTATTTGTAACGGAGAGGGCGGATAACAATCCCACCGCAGTCCATTCACATGCTTTGTAAACATCAAGTTCCGGCTGAATGTTTGTACGAATTGCGTTGATGAAATCTTCAACTATGAAGAAGTCGCCTCCGTCATGACCTGCTTTTGTTTGCTCTTCCGTGGCATTTCTGTATCTTTCGGGAAGAAGGTCTTTGTAATTCATAAGATTTTCCCAATCCATAACACCTTTTTCGGTTTTGTTGCATTTTAATGAAATACGGTCAATGTCGCCTTCAAGATTTCCTTTACCGTATTGAGCGGATTGGAAAATACCCTCCGTACCCTGTAACAAATAGTTATCCATAAGATGCGGTCTGGGAGAAAGACAGTCTGTACGGATGTTGAGGAGATTTCCCTTCATTGTACGGCACATTGTTGTTGTACCGCTGTCCTGCTTAACGCCGTAATCATGACGGACACCGGGAGAAAACGTGGAAATTTCGGTAATTCTGTCATCGGGGAACCATTGCATAACGGGACCGATACTGTGTGTGGGATAGAAGTTTCCTCTTTTTCCGCACTGCCAGTATGAACGCCATGATGTCTTTCCGTTGGGATAAACGAGGAGATTGTTTATATCATGAAGATACATTCCCTCTGCATAGTAGGGAGTGCCGAACATTCCTTTTTTAACCATATTTTTAACAAGCTGAACCTTAGGAGCATAAATGTAGTTTTCGGCATACATATAGATTTTTTTGTATTTTTCAACGGTTTCGCACAGCCAGAAAAGTTCATCCATTGAAACACCTGCCGTAACCTCGCACATTACGTGTTTACCTGCTTCCATAGCGGCAATAGCCTGGGGAACATGGCATTGCATCGGGGTGGAGATAATGACGGCATCAATATCCGATTCGATCATGTCATCAAAAAGTCTGTACTTTTTAATATCTCCGCCTATTCTTTCCGCCGCATCGTTAAGATGCTTTTCGTCAAGGTCGCACATTGCTGCGATTTCAACGTCCTCAATGCTTTGAAGTCCCATAAGTGTGGAAAGGCCTCTTGTACCTGCAATTCCGATTTTTATTTTTTTCATATATTTGACCTCACTTTTGAGTATGATTTTTTATACTGTTAAACATTATTAAATTCGCATGGATTTAATGAATTTGATTTTATCAAAAGCTCCGATGAAAAGGGGGATAATGATTATCTCAACCGCAATCATAACTCCCGTCTGTGCAAGTCTGGGGAGAAGCACACCGAAGTAGGGAGCATGTGAGATAAATACGGCTATCCAATATGTATTTATGAAAAGACTGCCGACTATCTGCGTGATAAGAACGGAAATAACCGCGGGAATAATGATTTTAGGTTTCTTTTCACCTTTGGAGAGAACGGATTTTTTGCCGAGAAACAATCCGAAAATCAGTCCGTTAAAGGCGGCGGTAACGGTAAAACCGGGGAAATACGCACCGATGGGAAATGCTATCGCACCGACTATGTCGGACAAAGCACCAACGATTATTCCGCCCTTTATTCCGTACATATAAGATGCCACCGCAAGGGGAATAAATGCAAAACTGATTTTCAACTGTTCTGTTTTTACTATTGCAAGAAAACGTGAAAGCACGATTTCCATAGCAATAAGCATGGATAAAACCACGATCATCAAAAGATAATCTTTATTTTTTGAACTGTTATTTTTCATAAAAAACCTCCTTAATATCTCGTCTGAAATAATAAGGAGATTTGTTTTCTTTATTATTACAGCGGGATGCAGAAAAACAATCGCAAGGAAAACCTTTTCGCCCGCACAACAACTCCCCGTTTGTGCGGTACTTAGGCTGGCGGGAGTTGAACCCGTCACGCCAAAATGGGCATAATTTCCGCCCGATTTTGCCTTGTCGTTTGAAATACGGCAGTATATCTGCACTCCTCGTCTTCATCGGATCAAAAATTCTGCCTCATTTTGGTTCGCAGAAGTTTGTGCCGCCACC
>JAZUKF010000138.1:0-9168 GCA_045643165.1 Acutalibacteraceae bacterium
CCTTTTTTCATTCGGTGAAGCACGAATTTGCAGACAGGCTGTCGCCTTTCAAAAATGAGTGCAAAACCGATGGGAAAAGGCGGCGAGCCAAACCGTAACGGAGTTCAACTCCCGCCAGCTAACGCTGAAATTCTTACTCAGTAATCAATATGTATTTTTAAATTATTCTACGTCGCCCAATATTTTTTTAAGTTCCGTCATAAATGTATTGATATCACGGAACTGACGGTAAACGGATGCAAAACGCACGTATGCCACGTCATCAATCTCTTTGAGTTTTTCCATAGCAAGTTCACCGATTTGGATTGAAGTAACTTCTCTGTCAAGAGAGTTCTGAATTTGAAGTTCGATTTCATCAACGGCTTTATCAATGATTTCCGCAGTAACAGGACGTTTTTCGCAGGCTCTTATCATACCGCTGAAAAGTTTCTGACGGTCGAAAACCTCACGTGATTTATCCTTTTTCACCACCACAATGGGAACACTTTCAATAATCTCATAGGTAGTAAAACGTTTGGCGCATTTAATACATTCACGTCTTCTGCGTATTCTTTCGCCGTCATCGGCGGGACGGGAATCAATTACCTTACTTTCTTCATAACCGCAAAACGGACACTTCAAAATAATCACATCCTAATCAATTAGTTGTATATTTACAGATAGCATACCACATTATAATCTGTTTTTCAACAATTTTTTTAAAATCTTTTAAGAAAATCGAAAGAAGTTTTCAATTCTTCCGTATTTTCAAAGTTTTTACGGTACAATTCGATAATATAAGCACCTTTATAATCAACTTTTTTCATTTCCCCGAAGAGATTGCCGAAATCAAACGAGCCTTTACCGGGAGGCATACAGAAATGATTTTCGTTATGGTCGCTGATATGGATGTTAACAATGTTCTCACTGAATTCCGGAAGAAAATCGGAAAGTGAATATTCGGCTTTTCTCATTTGTTTAATATCGAAAACCATTTTAAAATCATCACCCATATATTTTTTCATTTTTCTCAGGAAATCAGGGCTTTGTGAAAAGTGGTTAAACACATTTTCCTGGGCAAAGATAATGCCCTGCTTTTTGCCCTCTTCATACAGTATCGAAAATCTTTCAAAGTATGTTTCCCATGAAATATCTCCGGGCAATTTTGAACCGTGAACGGCAATAAATTCTGCTCCCAGACCGTTGGCGGCATCAATATATCTTTTATAAAATTCCAGCATTTCACCGAAACGTCTTTCATAACTTGAAAAGAAGAACAGAGGCTCGGCAAAGGATGTAAAGGGGTGGACGGAAAACACCTTCATACCGTAATAATCCTTGATACTGTTAAAATTTTTAATGCTGTCTTTTGTTATTTCACTCGGTGCATTAAAAAATATTTCAGTATTTTTTATTCCCATTTCTCCCAATTTTTCAAAGGATTTTTCAGTTTCAAGGGGGTATAAGCAGGATGTAGAAATACCGATATTCATTATATTTTCCTTTCCTGTGAATGCTTTTTCCATAATTTTTCATTGCGAATTTCAGCCTGAAAATGTATAATTTTTACGGGGTGATAATATGTTTTTAAAGAACTTTAACCGTGAATCAAAATTGATTTTACTTTTCGGTCTGACCGTATTTATAACTTCTGTAATTATTTCTTTTATGCTGTGCATTTTTGCGGAAAAAATGAGCGACACTAACAGTTTTATTTATTATTCAAACGAGTTTTTACGTTTTTCAAGGCAGTCTGTTTTTATCAGTTTTATCTTTTCCGCTATTGTTCAATTTGCCGAAAAGAGTGAGCAAAAGGATAACTGATTTTTCGGGAATTTGATAATATAATTGACATTATTTTCTTAAAATAGTAGAATATAGGAAAGTGAGGCGTTATATTTCAAACGCCGCAATGCTTCAGTTTGATTTGCCGTATGTTTTGCTTGCTCTGTCAACATGGTCGGTCATAATGGCATCTGCACCGATTGTGCGTAAATCCAGCATATCCTGAACGGAACTTACTGTCCAATATTGTACGGCAATGCCGTATTTGTGAGCGTATTCAACGAAATCGCTTTTGCCGAAATTTCCGATGAAGAAATATCCGTCATCCTCGTAATAGGGGATTTGCAAAACGGAATATGTAATATCGTTTTTGTCGATATGTTCATCGGTCAGATAACTTTTGTATAATTTGAAAATTTCAAAAGGACCTGCGGAACGGTAAAGTTTGCCGGTATAATTTTTAATAAGATAATATTGAGCATCCGGCCAGAAACTTGCCACAATAACTCTGTCGGTAAGATTTCTTTCTTTCAGTATATTGTAAAGTTTATCTATCATTTTCGGAGCCCAGGGATGGGGATATTTTATTTCAACGGTATATTTGAATTTACCCGGAGCAACCGATTCTACATAGTCGAAAATATCTTCGATTTTTGTAATTTTCAAGTCGTCGGGGATATCATTTCCACGAAGTCCTCTGTATGGGTATTTACCGTTTTTTTGGAAATATTCTCCCATATTCAGTCCACGGAGTTCGTTATATGTCTTTGAAAAAACCGTGGTGTTTTTCTTTCCGAAAAGTTCTGCACTGTTGCTTTTTTCATCAAGATAAAGGCTGTGATATACAACAAGTTCACCGTCTTTTGTTATCTGTAAATCCATTTCCAGATAGTCTACGGTATATTTTTCAGCGAGATTTAAACATTCCTTAACCGCCATCATGGTGTTTTCCGGGGCATTGCCTTTGCCCAGACGGTGAGCGGAAATCTGAGTATTTCCGTATGTGGACATAAATTGATTTTCCGTTTGTTCGGTAACGGGAGAAACGGGAGGAGTAAATGTTTTCGGCCTTGCAAGGGGAGAAATCATCATTATTCCCGCAAATAAGGTGTAAAAAATTCTCATGAGAAAAGAATACATAATATATACTTGCTTTTATAAATCTTTTTTCTTAATTATAAAACAAAATTACTGTAAAATCAAGGTGGTAAAAAAATGAAGATTATTAAAAAATTCGGATGCTTTATTTTGGCTCTTGTTATTTGTGTAAGTTCGGTGGGATTTTGCGTATCTGCAAAAAGTGAAAAACTGCCGGTGGTCGTTGTTACCGGTTATTCAAGCTGTAATCTTTTTATAAATCCCAATACTCCGGATGAAATAAAGGTCTGGAAACCGGATATAAAGGAATATGCCGTATCCGCATTGAAGAAAAATCCCGTAAAATTTGCCTACGGTTTAGGTATGATGCTTTTGGGAAACAATAAAATCCTTTCCGATATAATGCAACCGTATTTTAAAGATATACTTAAATATATGGAAATGAATGATGACGGAAGTTCAAAATATGATGTTGTTCCTTATCCTCACGATGTAAAAGATACTTCTTATACAAATATTAAGAAAATATATATACCTGACTATATGACCTTACATTCAATCGGAGCGGTTGTGGGTAACGATAATGTTTACTGTTGTACAATGGATTGGCGAAAAAGCCAGGTGGACTGCGCCGAATCTCTTGCAAAATATATTGAAGAAGTTTTGAAAATTACGGGAAAAGAAAAGGTTAATCTTTTCGGAGTCAGTTTCGGCGGTGAAGTTGTTTCGACTTATGCTTGCCTTTACGGCGGAAAACATATCAACAACCTTGTTATGTGCGTTCCCGCAATCGGAGGAACAAAGGTCGCAACAACCTTGTTAAGCGGTGAAAAATATGATTTGAGCCTTTTATCCGCTTTGGGATTTTTGGAGGAATCAATGGCGGGATCAAGTTCAAAATCCGATACCGATTATCAGTGGATAAGTAAAATAATAAACATTGATTTTCTCAATTCTGCGGCACTTGATATCATCAATCCGTATATTCAGTCGGAGGCAATTAAGTACGGCAGTGTCTGGGATTTGGTACCTGTTGAGGATTACGATAATCTGAAAAATAAAATTCTCGATAAAACGAAGAATAAGGGTATAATCGAAAAAAGCGATATTCTTCATTACGAGGTAATGGCAAAACTTACCGAAAAATACCGTGAACTTCAAAAGAACGGAGTAAATATTTCAATCCTTGCCGGAACGGGAACGGAACTTGTGCTTGATAAAAAATACGATTCCGACGGCGTGATTGACGTTGTTTCGGCAACAGGTGCAAACAGAAAAACAGGAGGAAATTCCTGCATAAATTCAGACCATTTACATATTTCACCGATCAGTAACATTGATGCTTCAAGTTGCTATCTTCCCGAAAATACGTGGTTTATCAACGGTATGCTTCACAGTATGGGCTTCAGAGATAAAAAAACTTCAAAGCTTATTACAACACTTCTTATGACCGATACGATAAAGGATGTACATACAAGCACGGATTATCCTCAATTCTATAACAGCGAAGAAGATCTTCAGTCTGTAAAACCGTATTTCCCGAAGTCCCTTGAAGGATATATGACAAAATACGATAACAAACTTGTTTTGAAAAATCTTTTCGGTAAATCTGATATTTCCGTTTATAACGTAAAATGTAATTACCCCGATTTGAAATTCACTTTTGACAGAAGTGCAAAAATCGGTGCCGGAAAATCAGCCGAAATCGGAGTTTACGGTGAAGTCCCGAAAAATAATCTGAATATCGAAATAACCGTGGAGTTTATCCGGTACGGAGGAAAACTTCCCGTTATGGATTCAAAAACATTCCGCTTTACCTTTGCAACAGATGAACTTGAAAATAAAATACTGCTTCCCGATGCGGATTTGTCAAGTTATATTTTTGTAAACGGAACAGAGCCTTCAATAAAAATTGACGGTGATACCGTTATTTCAAAAATGTTGTTTACGCTTCTTAATATTTTCTCAAAATGACATATTTGCACTGATAAAATTTATTATTTAAGAAATTTTCCTGCAAAAAAAAGAAAAATAAAGCCATATTTGCAAGATTTATTTTAAAATATTGCAATTTTTCGGATTTTTTATTGAAAAACTCTTGAAAAAAATCAGCATATATATTACAATAGAATATAACATTTGAGCATAAGGAGACGGAAAAATGCTGTACAGAGAAATGACTTTGGAAGAGCTTAACTCCGAAAAGTTAATTCTTCAGAAAAGATATGATGATTTTAAAGCGAAAAATATCTCTCTTGATATGTCAAGAGGTAAGCCGGGTGCACTCCAATTAGACCTTTCGGGAAAAATCCTTGACGGAGTAAACTCCGAAACGGGAACGAAGTCCGAAAACGGTGTTGATTGCAGAAATTACGGTGTTCTTGACGGTATTCCGGAATGTAAAAAATTGTTTTCCGAAATGCTTGAGGTTGAGGAAAAAAATATAATAATCTGCGGTAATTCAAGTTTGAACATTATGTACGATTATATTTCTCAATGTATGACTCACGGTGCGGGAGAAAAGCCGTGGCTTTTACAGGGAGAAATTAAATTCCTCTGTCCTGTTCCCGGATATGACAGACATTTTTCAATTCTTGAAAATTTCGGCATTAAAATGATAAATGTTCCCATGCTTGATGACGGTCCCGACATGGATACGGTTTCGGAACTTATTAAGGATGAAAAGGTTAAAGGAATGTTCGTTGTACCGAAATATTCAAACCCTCAGGGTATCACCTTCTCTGATGAGTGCGTACGCAGATTTGCCTCTTTGAAGCCTGCCGCAAAGGATTTCAGAATTATCTGGGATAATGCTTATTGCATCCATGATATCAGCGATACTCCCGATAAATTGCTTAATATTTTTGAGGCTTGCGGTGATGAGGAAAGTAAGGATATGTTTATTGAAGTTACTTCCACTTCGAAGATTTCTTTCCCCGGTTCCGGTGTGTCTGCAATAGCCGCTTCGGATAAAAATATTTCCATGATAAAAAAACGTATGACCGTACAGACTATCGGGTACGATAAACTTAATCAGCTTCGTCATGCAAGATATTTTAAAAATCTTGATGGACTTAAAAATCATATGAAACTCCATGCTGATATTCTCCGTCCTAAATTCGATATTGTTTCGGATTATCTTGAAAAGGAATTAGGGGATAAGGGTATCGCAAAGTGGGTTAAACCCAACGGCGGATATTTTATCAGCCTTGATGTGCCGGAGGGATGTGCGAAAAAGGTTGTTTCGCTGTGCCGTGAAGCGGGTGTTGTTTTGACAAACGCAGGTGCTACATATCCATACGGGCTTGATGCTGATGATAAGAATATCAGAATTGCACCGTCTTTTCCGCCTGTTGAGGAGTTGAAACTTGCCGCAGAATTGCTTTGTATTGCGGTAAAACTTGTAAGTGCTGAAAAAATGATTTCGGAAAAGCAGTAAGTTAAAAACGAAAGGAGCAATAAGGGGCTGTCGCATTTAGCACAACCCCTTTTCGTATGCGGATTATGAAAATAAGAGCTGTTTTGGCGATAATTGCATGTAAATTCACTAAATTTCTGCTTCATCTTTTGAAAAGAGGCGGAACGAATTTGCCCGGTAAGGTTGCGGTGAAAATCTGTCCGGATGTATTAAAAATTATGGCTCAGAATGTAACAACCGTTATCGTTACCGGTACAAACGGAAAAACCACCACCTCAAGAATGATTGAACAATGTCTGATAAATGACGGAAAAAATTATTTTTCCAACAAGTCCGGTGCAAACCTGCTTACGGGAATTACCTGCGAATTTGCAAATAATTCCGATATTTTCGGCAGATGCAGAAAAGATACGGCACTTATTGAATGTGATGAGGCTGCTTTTAAACAGGTCAGTAAATATGTTAATGCAAAATATGTTGTTGTAACTAATATTTTCAGGGACCAACTTGACCGTTTCGGAGAGATAACTCATACCTTGAACAGTATAAAAATCGGTGTCAATAATTCACCCGAAGCGGTTGTATGCCTTAATGCGGATTGCTCCCTTACGACTTCCATAGCATTTGAAATACCGAATAAAACTATTTATTACGGAGTAAACGCTCCTATTTATAATGATTTGGTGAAGGAAATTTCCGATGCGAAATACTGTATAAAATGCAAAAATGAGTATGAATATGATTATATCACCTACGGTCATTTGGGAAAATACCGTTGTCCTGTTTGCGGATATGAAAGACCTGATACGACCGTAAGTGCGGTGAAAATAAAAGAAAACGCTCTTGACAGTTCCCTTATTTCCATTGACATTAACGGTGAGGAATGGGATTTACGTGTCAATCTTCCCGGCGGACATAACATTTACAATGCCGTTTCCGCTGCCGCAATCGCTTCGGCAATGGGTATTGAAAATAAAAAAATAATTGATGCTCTTTCAAGTTTTGAATGTGGCTTCGGCAGAATGGAAAACTTCCGTATAGGCGGAAAAGATGTGAGGATGATACTTGTAAAAAATCCTGCGGGATGTAATCAGGTACTTAATTTCCTTACAAATTCCGTCAACGAGCCGTGTGTTTTTGTTACCGTCCTCAATGATAAACTTGCTGACGGAACAGACATTTCCTGGATTTGGGACGTTAATTTTGAAAAACTTGAAAAGTTAGGGGACAACCTCCCCATGGTTTATGTTTCCGGAATACGTGCCGATGATATGGCTATGAGAATAAAATATGCCGGTCGTGATACGGATAAAATAAGTATTATCAAGGATTTTGACAGACTTATTGATGAACTTGAAAAAGAAAAACTTCCCGTTTACGTTATGCCCACATATACGGCAATGCTGGATTTGAGGGAAAGAATAAGTAAACGCTTTGATTTTAAAAATTATTGGGAGAATTAAGTTATGGACAGTCTGAAAATATGTTATTTATATCCCGATGTGCTTAACCTGTACGGCGACGGCGGTAACATAACCTGTATGAAAAAACGTCTTGAATGGCGAAATATCGGCGTTGAGGTTGAGGGTGTTTCCATCGGTGAAGAACTTGATGCAAATAAATATGACCTCTTCTTTATCGGAGGAGGTCAGGATTTTGAACAGGAAGTTCTTCTTAAAGATCTGGCAGGCGGAAAGGGTAATCAGATAAAATCCGCCGTTGAAGATGAAAAAACATTCCTTGCCATCTGCGGCGGATATCAGCTTTTAGGGAATTACTATAAGACATGGGACGGAAAACAATGTGATTTTATCGGTGCCATTGATTTCTATACCGTCGGCGAAAAGGAAAGAATGATAGGCAATTACTGTTACTGTTTTGATGAACTGAACGGACTTGAAATAGTGGGATTTGAAAATCATTCCGGTAAAACTTATCTCGGCGACGGTGTTAAACCCATGGGAAAAGTTTTGAAGGGCTACGGCAATAACGGTAAGGACGGCACGGAGGGTGCAAGATACAAAAATGTTTTTGCCACATACAGCCACGGACCGCTTCTTCCGAAAAATCCGCTTCTTGCGGATTACATTTTGAAAACCGCTCTTGAAAGGAAGTATTCAAAACAGTTCGATTTGGATGAAATTGATGATTTAATTGAAACCGATGCACATAATTATATGGTAAAAAGGCTTTTAGGTTGATAATATAAAAGTTATAAAAAGACGGTAACAAAGGCGAAATTGCTTCTGTTACCGTCTTTTTCAGTTGATTTAATTTCTGTATATCCTGTTAAATTCTTTCAGGCTTTCTTCCGTTTCAAGGAGAGGTCTGTATTCAAGACCGCAGTAGCCCTCATATCCCATTTCGTCAATTTTTCCGAAAATAAGTTTATAATCGTTCTCACCGAATTGCAGTTCGTTTCTGCCGGGATTTCCGGCACAGTGAAGATGAGCAATATGATGAAGATTATCTTTGATATTGTTAAGCACATTGCCCTCGGAAACCTGCTGATGATAAATATCGAAAACCATTTTTATGTTTTTGCTTCCCACTTCATCAAGGATTTCAAAACCCTCCTTTGAATAGGGAAGATAATATCCGGGATGATTGTACAGCACGTTCAAAGGTTCGATCATAAGTATCATATCACTGCCCTTTAAAATATCTGCGGCATGCTTAAGCCCTTTTACAATGCTGTTATGCTGAATAATTCTTTCTTCCCCGGTGTCATATCCCACCTGGGAAATAAATTTTTTCACACCGAATTCTTCCGCAAATCTTATTGTTTTTTCAAGACCGTTCAACCATTCTTTACGGCATTTATCATCATTTAGACGAAAATCAGTAACGCAAACGCTTAAAAGTTTCACAAGTCGGATCGTAGCCAT
>JAZUKF010000139.1:0-23487 GCA_045643165.1 Acutalibacteraceae bacterium
GAGACCACTTTGACAAACGGCAAGTCCGCTATCGACAGCGCCGAGAATCTTGCGGATATCGAAAACGCAAAGAATAACGCAATAAGAGCTATCAAGGATGCACAGGCAAGCGAACTTGCAAAAGCAAAAGAAGCGGCAAAAACGGCTCTTGACGAAGAAAACGCAAAGGATCCGCTTGAGGATGAAACAGTTCTTATCAAAGCAAAGAATAAAGTTGATAAAGCATCAAACAAAGCAGGCGTTGAAAAGGCGAAAGCCGACGGTATTTCCGATATTATTTCAGCAAGAGAAAATGATACAACTTGTCATAAGTGCGGATATCATCATCACGATAATTTCTTCGGCAGAGTATTCTGCTGGATAGTCAGAATAGTAAGATATATTGTTTTATCAATCTTATCAATAAGATTTTAATATTTACTTGCTGAAAAAACAGTTATAAGAAAAAAGACGGTGACAGATAATTCTGCCACCGTCTTTTTTACTGAAACAATAAATTATAAAATGAGATACACAAAGTTTTTGTGGTGAATAGTAAAAACCGACAACCCTCTGATGAAGATTGTCGGTTGGTCCGAGTGGCGAGACTTGAACTCACGGCCTCTTGACCCCCAGTCAAGCGCGCTACCAGCTGCGCCACACCCGGATAATATGTAAAAGAACAATGAGAAAAACTCATATTGTTCTTCAAATGACTACACTATTATATAGTAAGATTCGGATATTGTCAATAGTAATTTCCAAAATAAATGAAAAACTTGAAAATTTTATTTGATTATCTATTTGCTTTTGGGCTTTGCGATGAGGGAGACGATCAATCCGCTGATAATTGCTGCGGTAATACCTGCCGAACCGGATGACAGCGGACCTGTTATTACGCCTAACCATCCTTTTTGTTTTATAGCCTCTTTTGTACCTTCTGCAAGCAAGTTGCCGAAGCCCGTCAGAGGAACCGTGGCTCCGCATCCTGCCCAGTCAACAAGCGGTTTATATATTTGAAATGCACCTAAAACCACACCTAATACTACGAATGATACAAGAATTCTTGCAGGAGTTAACTTTGTAAAATCCATTAGAAGTTGTCCGATAACGCAAATCAATCCGCCTACTGCGAAAGCTTTAAGATAGATTAAATAATCCATAAAATATCCCCTTTCATCATGATAACATTTATTGCTATTATTTGTTGAAAGGGGATAATTATTCTTTTATATTTTACTTCTGATATAACCGGAAACGGATGAAACTGCCGTGTTGATCAAATGGAAAGCAATGATCATACCGGAACCGACACCGGATAAATTTCCGCTGATTGCCAGAATTGCGGCAACAATCAATCCGATAAAGGAAAAAACGAACTGAATCATATTCATTATTTTTACCGATGAGCAGTACGATATTGAGGTGGTCAGACATTTAAGGAAAGATGCAAATGATTTTCCGTGTACAAGTTTTGCCGAAGCGGAGTACTGTTCGCAATCGGTATAACCGTCAACAGGACCGCCTTCATAATCACCTACAACTTTGAAAAGTTCTTTCGGAAGATTGAACATTAAGGATAAAGAATCTTCATCAATATTACAGTCGTTTGTGCTTACAATAACGGTTGTACCGTTTCGGTCAAGTTTTTTCAGATAATTTACGATTGATAAATCGGGTGAATAACCCACAACAAGCATTGCCGCAACTTTTCCGTCAATGGCAATATATAATGCACGTTTTCCGTCTTTCAAAAGGTCGGATTCCAATGCTTTTTCAGGAACATTCAGACTGTGCGTAATGAGTAAATTTCTGTTTCCCAAAAGAACCTTTTGCCCGTGGATCCATCCGGAAAGACCTAATCTTTCTTCATAGAAAAGATCCTCAACCTCAGGCAGAAGTTCTTTTTCTTCACCGACGATTATGGTATTAAATACTTTTGAAAGAGGACCTTTTGATTCTTTCAGCATAGCCGAAGCATAAAGAATTACATCGTCAACACGGACATTGTTGAAATCTTTTATTCCGTGAAAACCGCATTTTTCTTCATCAAAAAGATCTGTCGCCTTAACAATTACGGCATTTGTTTTGTCCGCATTTTTTACAGAGCCGTATCCGGTAATACAAGATTTATCCTTTGCGAGTTTTTTGTTTATCAGCAAAAGAGAAAGATCCGCCGAAACAAACAAGGGCACGCAAACGCTGATACATAAACATGCGGTGAGAGTGCTTATTCCCATAATAATATTTTTGTTGACAAGACCTGTTATAATCGCAACAATTACACTTAAAACAGATAAAATCGGGAACAGTTTTTTCTGCTGATAATCGGAAGGATTACCGGTAAACACATTTGAAATAAGCTGTGAGGGGAATTTTATTTTTTCGGAATACTTCACATCGGGGTTAGGACCTGCAAGAATTCTTGCAATTTTTTCCGCATCATCAATATCTTTGATGCTTTCAATAACAAACAAATCGTTTCTGCGTTTGTTTGAGCATGTTTTCAGGACATTTATTGCACGGACACTGCGAATGTATTTTCCCAGACAGTTTAATAATACGCAGAAAATAATTCCGAAGGAGTAAATCGGGAATGATTCACCGACACTTGACACATCAAAAAATTTGCTTATGCAGTCAACTGCCGAAACCAGCAGAACAATGGTAACAGCGGAATCCACGTCAATTTTTTTCTTTGAAAGACTTCTGAATCCGGAGCGGGTAACGGATGTTCCCACAACAAATGTCAAAAGAATACAAACAAGAGAAATACTTATAAGTATTATTCCGCTTACGGTCGCTGAGCCACCGTAATTCTGCATTATTAAAGTAGTGATACCGAGAATGATTTCAAGAGCAAAAAGGAAACCGAGATTTAACAATGTCTGTTTTCTTCTGTCAAAAAGATTTTTAAAAATCTGCGGTCTTTCGCTGACCTCGGTATATTCTTTCATTTTCTTCTCTGCATCGGCGTTTATAGTACCCTTTAACAGGGAAGCAAATGACTTGGGATTATCCTCATCATTTAATTCAAAATATTCTTCTTCATCATACTTCCCTTTTTCCTTGCTGATATATGTAGAATCACAGTCATCATAATTTTCCGGAATGTTAATTGCATCAAATCTGATTTTCCTTGATTCTCTTGCAAGTTGAAGCTGATGCTGTATTTCATCCTCGTCCACCTGATCCGGAATTGCTTCGTCAATGGGATAACCTTCAAGAAGAATTTGCGAGTCATCAACAGTTGCCTGCACTTTATTTTGGGAGATATAAATATCTTTTGTGCGGGTGTTTCCCATATCTGTATGTTGAGCCGATTTCTTTTTACTGTTATTAAAGAAAATTGTTTTTGTTTTTTCGTCATTTTCTTCGTTAATATCCCTTGTTGAAAGAAAATCATCAAGGTTTTCCGAAGTTGATTTATCAATTTCATCAACACGAATTTGAGACTCTTCTTCAGTTGCAACAATGTGAGAAACGTAATTTTCCGAGTCAATGTCAAAACGTCTTTCGGTCTTTTTCTTTTTACGGCGTTTTTGCTTTTCAACGATTGCCTGCCTTTTCAGTATATCGTCAAAATCGGCTTCCTTTTTCTGATAATCAAAAATATCTTCGCCGTATTGATTTTTAATATTTTCAATAGCTTCTTCACGTATTTTTGCACGGTCAATTTTTCTTTTACCTAAAATTTTTGAGTTTTTGAAAATATCCTTTACCTTTAAATAATCATCACGGTCATAGTCTTTGTCTTCGTCTTCGCTGTGTATTTTTACATTTCCGTCAAGATCAAGACTTTCATCAATTTCTTTAAATTCCCCGTCATCACGTAGGGCGTTGATGTTACCGTCGATTGAAGATAAATCTTCACCGTTTTCGTTTTCAAAAAGTGAATCGGTATCTTCCGTTAATTCTTCCCCGGAATAGAAATCCTCAAATTCCGTGGGCGCCGTTTTTTCTTCGGAACGGATAATTTCTTTTTTATATTCCTTTGAAAAATAGATCCCGTTTTCGTCATAATTTTCTTCATTACCGTCGGCTTTTACTATTTCTCCGAAATTATGTTCTTCGGGTTCTTTATATTCCTGGTATTTGTCAAAATCAAAATCTTCTCCCGCCTGCTCCATTTCACTGTCTCTGCCCAGTTCATCCAAAAGACGGTCTATATCATCAAGAGTCCATTCCTTTTCCGGCTTGTCATATTCCGTGGTGGCGAAAAGGTCATTAACGAAAGAAGAGTCAAAATCACTGTTTAATATTGAATTTTCACTGTTTTTATTTTCTTCATCAAAAATATCTGACATAGTATCGCCTCCTTTATTTTGCTTTGATTGAGCTTCGCTGTCTCGAAACTTCCATCATAATGACACCGGCGGCAACCGAAGCATTGAGAGAAGTAATGTTGCCTTTCATGGGAAGTGAAACGATAAAATCGCATTTTTTCTTTACAAGTCGGCTGATACCCTTTCCCTCAGAGCCTATCACAAGGGCAACACCGCCTTCATAATCCACACTGCACCAGTTTTCCCCGTTCATATCCGCACCGTAGATCCAGATGCCCTGCTCTTTAAGTTTGTCGATTTCAGCGGCAAGATTGACTACTCTTGCAACCGGGACGTATTCAAGAGCCCCTGCGGATGCTTTTCCCACCGCATAGGAAAGCATGACCGAACGGCGTTTCGGGATAATAACACCGTGGGCTCCTGCAACCTCACAGGTACGGATTATGGCACCGAGATTGTGGGGATCCTCCAATTCATCACAGATAATGATGAAGGGTTTTTCGTTACGGCTTTGTGCAAGGGCGAGAATATCATCAACACTTGCGTACTCGTGAACGGCACATTTGGCAATTACACCCTGGTGGTTTCCGTTACCGCACATATAATCAAGTTTTTTTCTGTCAACCTCTTTGATCGGAACACCTTTATCTTTGCATTTTGAGATAATAGTGCCGATCGAACCGCCATGTTCACCTTTGGCAAGGATAAGAGTGTTGATTTCTCTTCCGCTGTTAAGGGCTTCGAGAACGGCATTTCTGCCTATAAGTAAATCATCAAGCGAAGTATTGTTTTCATCTGATTTTATGTTAGCCATTTTATCAAAATCCTCTGAATAAAATAAAAAATTAACCTATTTTATATATTGTATCATAATCGGATATAAAAAACAAGACTTGTAAGGTATGATATATTTACAACGCAGATGATATATTTTCGGAAATTTTTTCTTCGCTTGATAATGATTATGATTTATGATATGATATCCGGGATATATATTTTCGGCAGTTCGGAGAGATGATATGAGTAAACAAAGAATAAAAATGTTTTCGGATAAAAGTTTTAATCAAAGTTTAATAAAACTTACCCTTCCCATAGCGTTACAAAGTCTGATGCTGGCAACCGTTGCGGCGGCAGATGCGGTAATGCTTGGCAACATAGAACAAAATGCCATGTCGGCTGTGTCATTGGCAACACAAATTCAGTTTGTGCAGAATATGGTTCTGATGGCGTTTACTTCCGGTATTACCATTCTTGCGGCGCAGTATTGGGGAAAAGGTGATAAAAAAACAGTAAGCGATATTTTCTGTATCGGTTTAAGATGTTGCGGAATCGTTTCCGTGCTGTTTTTTGCTGGATGTGTATTTTTTCCGCAGTATCTGATGCTTTTGTTCACTAATGAAAATGTTTTGGTGAACATAGGCGTGAAATATTTAAAGATAGCCGGATGGTCATATCTTATGACCGGTATTTCTCAATGTTATTTATGCGTATTAAAGGTCAGCGACCGTGTTTCAAAGGCGGCAACGATAAGTACGGTTACGGTGATAATAAATATTATACTTAATGCTGTATTTATTTACGGCCTTTTCGGGGCTCCGAAAATGGAGGAAAGAGGAGCCGCTTTGGCAACTCTTATCGCAAGAACGATTGAACTTATTTGGAGTATAGGATTGTCATTGAAAAAAGGATATATCCGTCCGTCTTTGAAGGGACTTTTTACAAGAAAAGCACTTTTGTCAAAGGATTTTACAAAATGTGTTGTTCCGTTAATGGGCTCATGTCTTATGTGGAGTATCGGATTTACTACATATTCCGCATTTATGGGGCATTTGGGATTAGATGCGGCGGCGGCAAATTCCGTAGCGGCGGTTGTCAGAGATTTGGTTTGCTGTATGTGTAACGGTCTCGCTTCCGGCGGCGGAATACTTGTGGGTAATTCTCTTGGCAGGGGAGACCTCGAAAAAGGGAAAATACAGGGTATTCGTCTTGCGAAAATTTCTTTTCTTTGCGGAGGAATATCAACAGTTATTATGCTTGCGGTTACGCCGGGACTTCTTTCCGTTGTTAAAATGACCGAGAAAGCCACAGAATATTTGCTTCAAATGATGATAGTTATGTCGGTTTATATGATAGGCAGAGCAGTAAATACGATTGTTATCAACGGTGTTTTTTCGGCAGGCGGAGATCCAATGTTTGATGCGTACAGCCTTGCAGTAACAATGTGGTGTATAGCCGTGCCGCTTGCAGCATTGGGAACTTTTGTATTTAACTGGCCGCCCATAGTGGTTTATGCCATGACCTGCCTTGATGAGGTGGGAAAAATTCCCTGGGTAATGATACATTTCAAAAAGTATAAATGGGTTAAAGATCTTACCCGTGAGATGAAATAAATAAAAACAGTTGACAAAAAAAGACAGTTGGTATATAATAATTGAGTAATAACTCATTTTACTGTTTTGGAGGATGCTATGGGAAAAAAGATTATTGTTGCAGGTGCGGGACATGGCGGTTTGTCCGCTGCTATGAACCTTGCAAAAAAAGGTTACGATGTTACGGTATATGAAGCAAAAAGTGAAGGTACTCTCGGATATGACTGGAATGATGTGTTTGAGGTAAAAGTTTTACCCGATGTGGGTTTTCCGCTTCCGAAGGAGGGCGTAGTTGACAGAATGGCCATTTCTTATTACGGCCCCGACCTTTCATCTCCCCTTACCCAGAATGTTAAATCCGGTGAAATAGATATGTTTATGAACCGTAAGGATTTATATGCTCATCTTTTGAAATACTGTGTAAAAGCGGGAGTAAAATTCGTTTATGACTGTAAAGTTGAAGCACCCATTATGCTGGGTTGCAGGGTTGTCGGTATCAAAACGGAAAAAGGCGACTTTTACGGAGATATGATTATTGATGCTTTGGGTATTGATTCTACATTGAGAGAACAACTTCCGCAGTATCTTAAAATTCAGAATTCATTTAAGAAATATGATGTTCTTTATACATACCGTGCAATTTTCAACAGAAAGCCCGGTTCTGTGCTTGAGGGACCGTCTTACAGAGTTTATATTACGGAGCGTGGTACGGAAGGACTTAAATGGTGTGTTACATTTGATGACCGTGTTGACGTTCTTATCGGACGTTTTGAGGAGCCGGAGGACGGAAAAATCGAGTCAGTTCTTGAATGGCTCAGGGAACAGAACCCCACATTGGGAGATGAACTTCTTTCCGGCGGCGGAATTTATAAAATCCCCATCAGATGCACTCCCGGTTTGTTTGTTGCGGACGGATACGCCTGTGTCGGCGACAGTGCATATATGACAATGCCGATTATGGGTTCCGGTATCGCCGCCTCTCTCAGAGCGGGAAAGATGCTGGCTAAAACAATGATAAATGATAAAAATGATGAGTTTACCCGTGAAAAACTTTGGAGTTATCAGATTGAGTATCTGAAAAAATTCGGATTTGATTTCGGAACGATTGCCATGTTTAAATCAATGATGACTTACTTTGAAGAATCCGATATCGCATTCCTTGTTTCCGAGGGAGTTCTCAATAATGATGATATCACATTCACACCGGAAGATTCTTCTCTTAAATCAATGTTCTCATCAATGAAAATTCCTGATATCGTTGATAAAGCCAAGAAAGGCAAACAGAACGCCACGTTGGTTAAGGGCGTAACGGGAATGGGACTTAATTATGTGAAACTTGTTTCACTTATCAAAACCTGTCCCGGCAAATATTCTTCTGCCGCAGTTGAAAAATGGGCAGAAAAATATGATGCATTTTATGATTCTCTCTATGACAGATAATTGAATATATATAAAAAAAGTAAGAAACAGTATTTCATTTTGGCGAAATACTGTTTCTTTTTTATTTTATTTCTTTTCGTATCCGAATGTATCTGCAAATAGATTGATGTGGGATTTTTTCATTACCGCACTGAAAATTTTGCTTCCCTTGACCGGCATAAGCCTTCCGAATTTTCCCATACAGTTTCCGTCAAATCCGGTAACAATGTATTCCTTTTTTCTGCGTATTCCTTTGATAATCAAATCAACGGTTTTTTCACAGGGTGTAGATACCTTTGCGATTAAATCGTTATCGCCTTTTTCGGTCTGATTTCTGAAAATATCTGTTTTTGTAAATCCGGGACAGACAAGACCGACGTATGCTTCTCCCCGAAGTTCTTCACGTACCGCCTCGGTCAAGCCTTTTAAAGCCGCTTTGCTTGCGGAATAGATTGAAGTTCCCGCCAATGACATAAGCGATGCGGAACTTGAAACATTGACTACGGCAGGAGAACTGCTTTTTAAAAGAATGGGTAACATTTTGTTGACGGAATAGGCAGGGGCAAAGAAATTTATTTTCATGGCATTGTCTATTTCGTCCTTTGAATAATTCATCAACCTGTCAAATCTCGGCAGGATACCGGCATTGTTGATAAGTACATCCGGTTTGTATCCGTTATCTTCAATAAATGAGATAAATTCATCCCATTTATTTTCCTCGGAAACATCAAAAAGCCGGTAAACAAAATTGCCGGACTTTTCGCCCAATTCTTCCTGCAAAGCCTTCATCTTGCTTTCGCTTCTTGCTACACCGATTACAAAACAGTTATTTTCCCTTATCAGTCTTAATGTTAAACCTTTTCCTATTCCTCCGGATGCACCGGTGATGATCACGGTTTTTCCGTCTATCCAGTTTGACATATCCGTCATTCCTTTCAAACTCAGATTTCGCAGTCTATTGCAATGCTTCCGCTTCTTACGGAGTGCATATATGTTTTTACGTGTTCACAATGATATTTATCATTCTGATAATCTTCAAGATCCTTTTTGTCTTTTAAAATTACTTCAAGAATAATATCGTATGAACGTTCACTTTTCAAAAAATCAATTCCCACTTTGATATCAACGATCTGAGGGACTTTTCCCTCCATGCTCATAAGAACGTCTTTTGCTTTCTGACATTCTTCTTCGCTGTTATCCTTTAATTTAAAACATACAACGTGTTTGATCATAATATTACATACCTCTCATTTTCTTCAAATCACGGTAATTTATCAATTTGATACCCAGTGATTCAATATGTTGTCTTGTTTTCGGATCGGAGAAAAGTTTATATTCCCAGACTCTGTGTTTCCAAAGACTTGTAGTACCTTTTAAATCGTCGGTTTCCATTGCGGGATGGATGTAGGTTTCGGTAACACCCGGCTCAAAGGTTTTGTAATACTCGTAAATATATTCACGGAAGTTTTCAAAACTTTCACTTTGCGGTCCGTTAAAATGGCTTGGAAGAAGATAATCCGGCATTGCAACGCCTACACTTCTGCCATATTCGGCAAATCCGCCGATGAATTTTTCAACGGTTTCTCTGTCGATATGTATTGCAAGCATATCGTTTTCAAATTGCGCATCTGTGAATTTTGTGGGGAAACGGAAAGGCAGACCGTATTCACCGGCTATACCGATGGTAAGTTTCGGAAGATCCATTCTTCCCGTTTCAATTCCGTAAAGCGATCCCATGTGATTATCAAGATGTGAAGGGTTAAGACCTAACTTTTTAAGCCTTTCGATTTGTGCTCTGATTTCACCTTCCACTTCTTCGGTTTTACAGTTTTTTTCAAATTCATCACTTTCATGGAACATGAAGCCGTCCTCATCACGGAGACTGTCCGTGTTTGAAGAATTAACGGGAGCCCATCTGTATTTGCTCCATTCGCTTGTTGTGGTGAGATGTACACCGATGGCAAATTCGGGATTTTCCGCTGAAAACCGTACCGCTTCCGGTGCCCATGCACAGGGAGCCATAATGGTGGAAGATGTAATACCTCCGCATTTGAAAAGTTCCATTACCGCAAGGTTTGAGCCACGGCACATTCCGAAATCATCTGCATTTATTATTAAATATTTATCCATAATTACCTCTTATTTGCTGATTTCTTCAAGGAAAGAATCACGCAAAGCATTTTTAATAAGTTCATGTCCGAAACAGGTGGGATGAACGCCGTCTCCTGCCCAATATGTAGGATCAATATTTTCACTTGCTTTATCGAATTTATCCTGAAGAGAAATAAATTTAAGATTGTATTTTTCGGCAATACGTTTTGATGCTTCCGCACGAAGTTTTACTTCACCTGAAAAATCATCCCACTTTTCGATCGTGGCGGGACCTTTTACAACATAGGGTTCAAGAATGAATATTTTAAGGTCGGGAAGTTCTGCTAAAACTTCTTCAATAAGCATACCGTAAATTTTCTCGAATTTTTCCGCACATACTCCGTTCTGACATCCAAACTCGTGCCATACATCGTTAACACCGATAAGTATGCTCATGTAATCGGGTTTAAGGTTGAGAATATCTGCTTTTATTCTGGCATAAAGGTCAACAACTCTGTTTCCGCTTATACCTCTGTTGATGAATTTGTATTCACCGGGATATTTAAAGCCTAATTCCGCCGACATTAAAATCGGATAACCGAGACCGAGGCCGTCATTATTTCTGTCTCTGCCTGCATCTGTTATTGAATCGCCCTGAAATAAAAATGTTTTCATAATTGTACACTCCTTATATAATACGTCCGTCAGACGTTAATTGATGAAAAATAATTTGTTATATCTTCTTTTTTTGCAGAGAAAGAGCCTTGAATCATTTCCGGCTTTCCGCCGCCTCTGCCGTTAAGTGCTGCGGTTGCATCTTTGCCGATATTTCTTACATCAACGGTACGGCTTGCCATGGCAAATTTATATCCGGAAATATCGTCTCCGCTTAATACCATAGCCAATACAGTTTTATCCGCAAGAATATCACACATTTTTCTTATCATATCGGGAGAAATATTCTCCTCGAAAATCAGTTGAATATTTTTATCTGTATTTTTTATTTTTTCATTGAATAATGAAAGACGGATGTTATTCATTTCCGCTTCGGAATTTTTTATTTTCTCAAGTAAGGTTTGTACTCCGTCAATAATATCCTTTTCCTGCAAAGAAAGGAGATTTCCTATTTCATGAAGCACTTCGATTTTACTGTTATAATCTTCAACGGCGGTTTCGGCGATTTTTAACGTAACACGTATTCCGCTTTTGTTTTTGCTGACAGAGGTTACTTTAACAATTCCGATTTCACCTGTTCTTTTTACATGAGTTCCGCAACAGGCACATACATCACAGTTCTCGATTGTAACAAGACGTACTTGACCTTCAATTTCTTTTTTGCTTCTGTAAGCAATATTTTTCAGTTCGTCTTTTGCGGGATATGAAACGGTAATCGGTCTGTTTTCAAATATTATTTTGTTTGTGATTTCTTCCGCTTTTTCCACATCTTGTTTTGAAACGGGTTTATCAAAATCCACTGTAATTAAATCCTTGCTCATATGAAATCCTACGTTTTCCACAGAGTAGAGAGAATGCATTACACCTGAAAAAATATGTTCACCGGAATGTTGCTGCATAAGTGAAAACCTGTTTTGAAAATCAATTTTACCGGTTACTTTTTCACCCGGTTCAAAGGGAGTTTCGCAGTAGTGGATAATAGTATCATTTTTTATCTGCACGTCGATTATTTCTGCGGAATTTATTTTTCCTTTGTCGGGAGCCTGTCCGCCGCCTTCGGGAAAGAATGCGGTTTGGTCAAGTTCGATAAGATAAATGTCATTTTCCTTTTCACACGATAATACCGTTGCGGAAAATTCTCTTAAATATGCATCTTCATAAAAGAGTTCCTTTGTTTTACTCATTGCTTTTTCCTCGTTTAATAAATTCCTGTCTTAATTCTTCTTTTCTTTCGTCTGTATAAGTGTATCCCCAAAGATTGTAAATACCGCTAAAATCCTCAAAGGTTTCATCGGGGAAAATTTCCGCATTTCCGGGTTTGTACGGAACGGGAAATCCCACCGTGCCGTCGGAGGAAATATAAACTTCTTTTGCAAGTTTGACGGCAACGCGGTTTGCTTCATAATGCTCAAATTCTTCATCATATTTTATTCTTGTTGTGGGGAATAAAACCACGGGGGCATTGACGGTTTTATAAAATTTTTCCGAACAACCGAAATGACCGTGATGAGCGACTTGAAGAATATCGCATTTTAAATATTCCCCGTATCTTTCCGAAAGGACTTTTTCAACTTCCGCACCGGCATCACCGGGAATAAGTATTTTATTATTGTTTGAATGAAGAAGTATTACGCTTGAAGAATCGTTGTAATTCTTTAATGAATTCGGGTAAACATCTTCATGTGTGCATAAGACCTCAATACAGAGGTCGGCTAAATAATATCTGTCGCCTGTATGTACGGTGATTATATTTATACTGTCAAAGTTTTTCAGAAGAAAACGAAAATTATTGACGGTATTTTTTTCGGAAGTGTCCCAGTAAACCGAATCGGGATGATTGTTAAAAGGGAAATTATAATAAATATTTTCTATGATAACATCTTTCATATTAAAACGAATGAAATCCGTAAATTTGCAAATATGGTCGGTATGACCGTGGGTAAAAAACCAGCCTCCGATAATTATTTTTTGATTTTTCGGCGTTAATGAACGAAGAAAATCATAAAGCTTTTCATTATCGTTTACGGAATAAAAATGGGCGCTGTCTATGATGAAAAATCTGTTATCGGAACAACGGAAAATATAACACATTCCGCAGTCGATAAGTGTATGGTCCGTTTCAAACTGATAGAACTTTGCACAACATGTTTTTTTAAAATCCTCCGCTTTATTGCAATATAAAGTATTATTTTTATCTGCAACAATTCTCACACATTTATCGCAGGGAGTGAAATATACTTTCACTTTCATATCATCCGAAAGATACGTTTTATGTATATTACCGTTAATATCCGTTTCGTCAAAAAGTGTATATCCTGTTTTTTTAAGTAAAAGACAGTAATCTTCAAATTCTTTTATATTTGTTTCTCTGCAAAGCTTCACGGAAGAATTATCATCACATTCATAAACAAGACTGTTTTTATTAAAATATTCAGGCAGTAACTCAACAGTAAACTTGTTCATTCATATTTCTCCTTTTTGAATGTGTATGATAAAAGAATACCACAAAAAAACATAAATATCAATTACTATTATGTAAATACTTGAAAAGTTGTTCTCGGTGGTATATAATAACCGTAATATTTTTCCGGAGGCGAAATTATGTTTACAAAAATAATGACGGCACTTTATTCATTTTACATTTTTATTATGACCTTATTTGAAGGCTTGGGAATTACTTATCTGCCTGTTACGCCGAAGATTATTACGGAAACGGCGGTATTCGATTGCGGTGAAAATTATTCCGTTATGTGGAGTACGGATGTAAAAGCATCGGGAACGGTTTATGTTTTAAAAGAGGGCAGGCAATACGTTTTCAGCGATGCTTCAAGCGGTAATGTAAGAGTAAACGATACTTTACATTCCGTGAAGATAAAAAAGGAGATACTTGATAATTCCTATTATTCCGTTTCTTCACAGGCAGTCAGTATTAAAATGGGATATTCCGCTATAAAAGGTAAGACCGTTACAGGTAAATGGACTCATTTTGACGGTTATCATAATCAGGAAGAAATAAATGCAATAACAATATCGGATGTGCATGAAGATATTGACAGTTTGAAAAAATCATTGAAATATTTTTCAAATGAAAAAGCCGATTTGATAATTATGAACGGCGATATTACAAGCACAATGGTTACAAAAGAAAAATTTGTTGAAGGAATAGTTGACCTTGCGGGTGATATTTCCGGCGGAGAAATTCCCGTTATTTATATCAGAGGAAACCATGAAACAAGGGGAGAATATGCTTCGGAACTGAAAAATTATTTCCATACAGATACGGGTGAATTGTATTTCAGAACAAATTACGGTCCCGTATCGGCAATTTGTCTTGATTACGGCGAGGATAAAGAGGACAGTAACGAGGAATACAGCGGCTTGGTAAATTTTGATGCTTACAGAGAAGAACAGTATGAATGGCTGAAAAAACAAAAGCCCGACGAAAGACAGGATGCGTTGTATAGGATTTGCATTTGCCACGGAGTAACCCTTGATAACCATTTCGGACTTAATTGGGAAAAGGAAATAAAGAGATTGGGTACGAAAATGACCGTATCAGGTCATTGGCATACTTTAAGACTGACAAATACTGACGGTTATTATTCCTTCATTGACGGAGGAGAATCGGATACAAATACATTTATAGCATCAAGAATTATTTTCAAAGATGGAAATGCGGAGATAAAATCAGTTGATGTTGACGGAAATGTTTTGCTTAATGAAAAAATAAAAATATCATAATAAAATAATAAGAACGTTTAAAGAGGCATACAATGGTCAAAGATCAAAGTATGCTTCTTTTTATTTATGACAATGTTTCAAAATTTTAAAAAATCAGAAAATCAAAGAAAAAACGAGAAAAACGGAGATAATCTCAAATATCAGGGAATAAATATTGCTTTTTGACCTTGTTTGACCTTTGCAAAAGAATTAAAACGTGTCTATAATAATGTCAAAAGGTCAAAGAAAGTCAAAGTCAAAAACAACATAAAAGGATGTGGCAATTATGAATTTAAGTAATATGATTGCGGAAATGATAATGGAAATGCTTGATTCAAACGGCAGTACGGAAATTCAGCGTAATGAGTTGGCGGAAACATTAGGTTGCGTACCCAGCCAGATAAATTATGTTATTTCTTCACGCTTTACACCGGAGCACGGATATCTTGTTGAAAGCCGTCGTGGTGGCGGAGGATATATCCGTATAACCAGGGCAAAGTGCGATAAGGGAACGACTTTGATGCACGTGGTCAACTCTATCGGAAATGAACTTGACGAAAAAACATGCCGTGCACATATCTATAATCTGAATTATCAGGATTTTATTGATAACAGAACCGCCGCATTGATTATGGCGGCAACATCCGACAGCTGTTTCAGAAACCTGAATACAAAGCAAAAAGATATTATCAGAGCAAATATATTGAAGCAAATGCTTCTTACATTGACTTAAGGAGGAAATTATTATGTTATGTCAGAATTGCGGAAAATATGAAGCGACAACCCATATCAAACAGGTTGTAAACGGAGAATATACACAGGCACATCTTTGTTCATCCTGTGCATCAAAATTAGGTTACGGTGATATGTTTTCGGATTTCGGAATGGATTTCGGTAATCTTTTCGGAAGTCTGTTTTCAACAGATTCAAAACATCTTGCCGCCAAGGAGGTCAGACGCTGTCCCACCTGCGGAATGTCCTTTGAGGAAATTGCAAAAAGCGGCAGGATAGGTTGTGCTGATTGCTATGATAAGTTTTACGAATTGCTGTTGCCTTCAATCAGAAGAATTCACGGTAAAACACAACACAACGGAAAAATTGCTCAGCAGAGTTCGGAAAGCAGTGAACCGAGTAAAGAGGAAATACTTGACGGGCTGAACGAAGAAATGAAAAAAGCCATAGAGGAACAGAATTTTGAGCTTGCCGCAGAAATCAGAGATAAGATAAAAAGCCTGAATGAGACAGAGGAGAAATAAAATGAAAGAGAATGTTATTAAAAACGGAACGGATGCAGATGTTGTACTCAGCACCAGAGTTCGTCTTGCGAGAAATATAAAAAAATATCCTTTTCCTCACAGACTTGATGAAGAAAAGAAAGCGGAATTAAATGAAAAAATCAATCAGATAATCTGTTCGGGTAATGAAGAATATAAATATTATGAAATGAAATCGTTTCCGCAGAAAAAGGTTGTTTCCCTTGCGGAAAGGCATCTTATCAGTCCCGAATTTACTTCTTTTCCCGAAGGCAGAGCGTTGATACTGTCCGAGGATGAAAATGTCAGCATCATGCTTCAGGAGGAGGACCATATCAGGATACAGGTAATGTGTAACGGATTGAATTTCGAAGATGTTTATAAAGTCGCAGATGAAATCGACTGTCTTATCGGAAAAAATCTTGAATATGCTTTTGATGAAAGAATCGGTTATCTTACTCAATGTCCTACAAATCTCGGAACGGGGATGAGAGCCTCCGCAATGCTGCATTTACCGGCATTGACAAAGCAGGGAGTAATTCCGAAACTGTCTGCAATGGTTTCAAAGTTAGGCCTTGTAATAAGAGGTTTTAACGGTGAGGGAAGTCAACCCAGCGGAGATATTTATCAAATCAGCAATCAGATAACTTTGGGAATAAGCGAAAAAGAGGCGATATATAATTTGTCGTCCATAATCAATCAGCTTGTTTCTCAGGAGAGAAAACTGCGTGAAGAACTGCTTAAAAATGAGGATTATGAAAACAGCCTGTGGCGTTCTTACGGTATATTAAAATATTCGAGAAAACTTTCCTGTGCTGAATTTATGAAACTTATTTCTGATGTCCGTCTCGGCACTTGTATGGGAATAATTGACATTGATACGGAAAAAATAAACCGTCTGATTTTCGATGTTCAACCTGCAACGATAAGTACGGCAGAGGGAAGAAATCTTGATTATTCGGAACGTGATAAAATCCGTGCTTCCATGGTAAGGAAAGCGATGTAAAAAAGAAAAATAAACGAAGAAGGGAATGAAAAGTGTATGTATAAATTTTCAGGCTTTACGGAGAAAGCAAACAATGCTCTCAACAGAGCAATAACGGCGGCGGAAAATCTCGGTCATGCTTATATAGGAAGCGAACATTTGCTTATCGGTTTACTGGGAGAAAACGGAGTTGCTCAATCCGTGCTTTTAAAACACGGCGTAAGCGTAGAAAGTGTAACGGAGATATTAAAAATGTCCGTGGGTATAGGAACACCTACGGATTTAACCCCTGCGGATTTTACTCCCCGCTCAAAGCATATTATTGAGCAGTCTGCCGCAATAACAAATTCAAAGGGACAGACTCTTGTGGGAACGGAGCATCTTTTATTGGCCGTTCTCAGAGAAAGCGACGGACTTGCGGTGGGTATTCTTTCTCAATCCGGAGCATCAATTCCGGAAATAATATCCGATTTGGGACGTGTGTTTGATAAAAATGAATCCGGCAGAAATACATCTTCAAGGTCGGGTGAAAAAGGTGGTAACTCTGATGCACCCACACTTGAAAAATTCGGCAGAAATCTTACATCACTTGCTTCGGAAAATAAAATCGATCCCGTTATCGGAAGGCAGAAGGAAATCGAAAGAGTAATTCAAATTCTTTCGAGGAGAACGAAAAATAATCCCTGTTTAATAGGCGAACCCGGTGTCGGAAAAACCGCTATTGCAGAAGGTCTTGCATTGAAAATCGCACAGGATGAAGTTCCGGAATTACTGAAAGATAAAAAAATATATGCCCTTGATTTAACGGGAATGGTTGCCGGAACAAAGTACAGAGGTGATTTTGAGGAAAGAATAAAAGCCGCTATGGATGAAGTAAAAAAAGCGGGTGATATTATTCTTTTTGTTGATGAAATCCATACTCTTATCGGTGCCGGTTCGGCAGAGGGTGCAGTTGATGCGGCGAATATTCTCAAACCATCTCTTGCAAGGGGAGAAATTCAACTTATCGGTGCAACGACCATTGACGAATACAGAAAGCATATCGAAAAGGATGCCGCATTGGAAAGACGTTTTCAGCCTGTTACCGTGGGTGAACCTACGGAGGAGGAAGCGGTTGAAATCTTAAAGGGACTTAAAGACAGATATGAAGCTCATCATAAAATAAAAATATCAGAGGAGTCAATAATCGCTGCGGTAAAATTATCATCAAGATATATCGGCGACAGATTTTTACCGGATAAAGCCATTGATTTGGTTGATGAAGCCTGTTCAAAGGTCAGATTGAGAGCATATACGGCACCTGCTGATTTGAAAGATATCGAAAATGAAATAAAGGAAATCAGAGGAGAAAAGGAGAATGCCGTCAATAATCAGGATTTTGAATCGGCGGCAAAACTTCGTGATAAGGAAAAGGAACTTATAAAAGAACTTGAAGAAAAAAAGAGTAATTGGCGAAAGGAAATGTCCGGTTTTTCCGGAGAGGTTACTACGCAGGAAATTGCTTCGATAGTGTCGGATTGGACGGGAATACCTGTCAGCAAGCTTACCGAGGAGGAAAGTGAAAGACTTCTTCATCTTGAAAATGAATTGCATGAAAGTATTGTGGGACAGGATGAGGCGGTAACGGCGGTTTCAAAAGCCATAAGACGAGGCAGAGTGGGACTTAAAGATCCGAAAAGACCGACAGGTTCATTTATTTTCCTCGGTCCCACCGGTGTGGGTAAAACGGAATTATGTAAAACTCTTGCAAAAACAATGTTCGGAGATGAAAATGCCATAATAAGAATGGATATGTCCGAATATATGGAAAAGCATACCGTGTCCAGGCTTGTGGGTTCTCCTCCCGGATATGTGGGATTTGATGAGGGAGGACAGCTTACGGAGGCGGTCAGAAGGAAACCCTATTCCGTAGTATTATTTGATGAAATAGAAAAGGCACATCCGGATGTTTTCAACATTCTTCTTCAAATTCTTGATGACGGTATTCTTACGGATTCACAGGGACGGAAAACGGATTTCAAAAACAGTGTGATCATTATGACATCAAACGTGGGTGCAAAACTTATTACTGATAAAAACGGAAGTCTCGGATTTACGTCTGAATCGGGAGCAAGTATGAGCCATGAAAAAATCCGTGAGAATGTTCTGGGAGAATTAAAGCGTTGCTTTAAACCGGAATTTTTGAACCGTATTGACGATATCATTGTTTTCCGTCAGCTTACCCATGAGGATATTGAAAAAATTGCAGAACGTATGCTTGAAAAAACGAAAAAACGTGTGGCGGAAATGAATATAGATTTATCCTTTACGGATGAATGTATTTCAAAGATTGCAGATGCGGGATTTGATCCCGTGTACGGAGCAAGACCGCTTAAACGTGCCATCCGTTCAAGCATTGAGGATAAAATATCAGAGATGATTCTTGAGGGAAGTATTTGTTCCGGAAATGAATATCTTTGTGAAGTTAAGGACGGAGAATTTGTATTTAATAAAAAATAGATAACCGATATTTTACAAAGTGTTTACATTTGAAATGTTGACAATAATTGCCTTCGGTTGTATATTATATGTATGATTTAGCACTCTCGGTGTCTGAGTGCTAAATCACCACAATATACTGTGTAGGCGGTGATGAAATATGGATATGAGCGAAAGAAAAAAGAAAATTCTTTCCGCTGCCGTGGAGGAATATATTAAGACCGGTGAACCGGTGGGCTCAAAGGCAATCGTAAACTGCCTTGATATTTCAGTTTCATCAGCCACCGTGAGGAATGAACTTTCCGAACTTGCGGAAATGGGATTGTTAAATCAACCCCATACTTCTTCCGGCAGAGTACCCACTCATTCGGGATACAGATTTTATGTGGACCGTTTGATGAATGAATGTGATATAGATGAGTATCAAAGACGCAGAATTGATACGATGTGGGGAATTCATTTTAATGATCCGGAAAAACTTCTTGAAAAAGCCGGAACTATTCTTGCGGATATTACAAATTGTGCCGTTGTATCTTCAACGCCTTCGTCTGAGGATGCGTTTATTAAAAAAATCGACCTTTTGCCCGTAAGTAAAAAAACGGCAATAGTTATTTTGATGACTTCAAACGGATTGATAAAAGAACGTGTTTGCAGAACCGATACGGAAATAACGGAAGAAACGGTTGAAATGTTTTATAATGTTCTTGCCGCTGATTTTCAGGGAAAGAATGTAACGGATATTGATACGCTTACGGTTCAAAATCTCGCTGTTTCTTTCGGAATGAATTTTCTTGAAATGACACCGTTTATTATTGCTCTGTCGGATATTGCGGAGGATATCTCAAAGGCGGATATTCTGCTTGAAGGACAGACAAATTTATTTTCAATCAGTGAAATCGGCACTGATGTCAATGCGCTTATTGAACTTCTCCGCAGACGTGATACTGTATCATCGCTTTTGTCTGCGGGAGAAAATAAGATAAATCTTTTCATAGGAAAAGAAAATCCCTATGAACAATTCGGCAATTCCAGTATGATAGTTGCAAAATATACCGTGAACAGTAAGGACAGCGGTGCTTTCGGAATTATCGGTTCAACCAGAATGGATTATGCTAAAATTGTTCCCAGTATTAAATATTTGACGGAGATCGTCGGCAATTTGTTCAGCCGGACTCTGACGGAATAGAAGGAGATGAAACAGGTGGCAAAAGCAAAGAAAGAGGAAGTTAAGGAAGAAAAAAAAGATGTAAAAAATTCTTCAAACGATGAACTTCAAAAAGTTAAGGATGAACTTGCTCTGAAAAATGATCAGCTTCTTCGGTTGGCGGCTGAATACGATAATTTCAGAAAGCGTTCTCAAAGGGAAAAGGAAGGAATTTATTCCGATGTTAAAGCAAATGTGCTGGGCGATTTTCTCCCCATAACCGATAATTTTAAAAGGGCTTTGGAAAATACCTCCGGCACCGTTGAGGATTGCCTTAAAGGTATAGAAATGATTTCAAATCAGTTCAACGAAGCACTTAAAAAACACGGTGTGGAGGAATTCGGTGAAGTCGGAGAGGAATTTGATCCCAATATCCACAATGCGGTTATGCATATTGATGATGAGGAGTTGGGAGAAAATGTAATAGCCGATGTGTTTAACAAAGGCTATAAAGTAGGCGATAAAATTATTCGTCATGCGGTTGTAAAAGTCGCAAATTAAAATAAATTGAAAACAAATCTTAGGAGGATATATAATCATGTCAAAGATAATAGGAATTGACTTAGGTACAACAAACTCATGCGTTGCCGTTATTGAAGGCGGTGAAGCGGTAGTAATCTCTAACGCAGAAGGTGCAAGAACAACTCCCTCTGTTGTAGGTTTCGGAAAAACAGGTGAAAGAATGGTTGGTCAGGTTGCAAAAAGACAGGCTATTACAAACCCTGACAGAACGGTTATTTCAATAAAACGTCAGATGGGTACTGATTATAAAGTATCTATCGGAAGCGATAAATTCACACCTCAGGAAATTTCAGCAATGATTCTTCAGAAATTGAAAACAGATGCGGAAAGTTATCTCGGTGAAAAGGTTACGGAGGCTGTTATTACCGTTCCCGCATATTTTACTGACTCTCAGCGTCAGGCAACTAAGGATGCAGGTAAGATAGCAGGTCTTGAAGTCAAGAGAATCATTAACGAGCCGACAGCGGCGGCACTTGCATACGGTATTGACAAGGAAACCGACCAGAAGGTTATGGTCTATGACCTCGGCGGCGGTACATTCGACGTTTCCATTATCGAGATGGGCGACGGCGTTCAGGAGGTTCTTGCAACAGCAGGTAACAACCGTCTCGGCGGTGATGATTTTGACCAGAGAATTATTGACTGGCTTGCAGATGAATTTAAAAAGGATCAGGGCGTAGATCTTCACGGAGATAAAATGGCAATGCAGCGTCTTAAAGAAGCTGCGGAAAAAGCAAAAATTGAGCTTTCCGGTGTTACATCGACACAAATAAGCCTTCCTTATATTACTGCTGATGCAACAGGTCCGAAGCATCTTGAAACAACTCTCACAAGAGCGAAATTCAATGAAATGACAGCCGACCTTGTTGAAGCAACAATGACACCTGTTCGTCAGGCAATTTCCGATTCAGGTCTTAAAACATCTGAAATTGATAAGGTTCTTATGGTGGGCGGTTCTTCAAGAATTCCCGCAGTTCAGGAAGCAGTTCAGAAATATATCGGTAAGGAACCGTTTAAGGGAATAAACCCCGATGAGTGTGTTGCTCTCGGTGCGGCTCTCCAGGCTGGTGTTCTCGGTGGAGATGTTAAAGGACTTCTTCTTCTTGACGTTACTCCTCTTTCATTGGGAATTGAAACTATGGGTAATGTAAATACAAAGATAATTGAAAGAAATACAACTATTCCCGTTAAGAAAAGTCAGATTTTCTCCACTGCGGTTGGTAATCAGCCCTCTGTTGCAATTCATGTTCTTCAGGGTGAAAGAGAATTTGCAAAGGATAATAAAACTCTCGGTGTATTCCACCTTGACGGCATTATGCCCGCAAGACGTGGTGTACCTCAGATTGAAGTAACATTCGATATTGATGCTAACGGTATCGTTCACGTTTCCGCAAAGGACCTCGGCACCCAGAAAGAACAGTCAATTTCAATCACATCCTCCTCAAATATGTCAAAGGAAGATATTGAAAAGGCTGTAAAAGATGCAGAACAGTTTGCCGAAGAGGATAAGAAACGCCGTGAAGAGGTTGACCTCAGAAACGGTGCGGACCAGATGGTATATCAGTGTGAAAAACTTCTCAATGAAGAAGGGGATAAATTCTCCGATGATGAAAAGAATTCCTTAAATGAGAAGATTGACGGACTTAAAGAGGCTCTTAAAGGCGAAGATATAAATCTTATTAAGTCAAGACAGGAAGAACTTCAGGCAAAATTCTATGAAATTTCCGAAAGACTTTATAAAGAGGCACAGGCAAACGGTCAGGCTCAGGGTGCTCCCGAAGGATTTGCGGGAAATCCCGGTGACGGAAACGATTATCAGGAAGCAAATTACACAGACGTTGAGTAATTTTTACAAATAAAATTTCAGCATTACAGGGTGACGGGCTTTTTAAGTCCGCCGCTTTGGTGCTTTTGGAAAAGGGGCCGGAGCTTTGGCTGACAAAAGAGATTATTATGAGGTTCTGGGCGTTAATAAAAACGCTTCAGACGATGAAATAAAAAAGGCTTACAGACAAATGGCCAAAAAATATCATCCCGACCTTAACCCCGGTGATAAAACTGCCGAGGAAAAGTTTAAGGAAGCAAACGAGGCTTATGAAGTGCTTTCGGACAGCACGAAAAAGGCTCGTTATGACCAGTTCGGTCATGCCGGTGTAGATCCGAATTACGGTGCCGGCGGTGCAGGCGGAGCAGGTGGCTTCGGAGGAATGGATTTTGATCTCGGCGATTTGTTCGGCAGCTTTTTCGGCGGAGGATTCGGCAACGGTTTCGGCGGAGGACGTCAGGCCAATCCCAACGCTCCCAGACGTGGTGAGGACGTTCAGTCGAGAATTACCGTTTCTTTTGAAGAGGCGGCAAAGGGCTGCAAGCGCACCGTCAGCGTGAACAGGGTGGAATCCTGCAGCGAATGCGGCGGAACCGGCGCGGCAAAGGGCACAAGCCCCGAGACCTGCTCGGCATGCGGCGGCAGAGGACAGATTACCAAGTCGGAGGCCAAGCGGTCTTA
>JAZUKF010000140.1:0-10487 GCA_045643165.1 Acutalibacteraceae bacterium
AGAAAGTATAATCCTACAAACTTCCTTCTCATGCACGCAATGGGACCGAATGTTGCCGGTGTAATCGGCTCCGCCGTTGCGGCAGGATTTTTGCTGATGCTTTTCGGTAACTGACGGAAAAAATAATAAAGATAAAAATGACTATCTACTTTGAAGGAAGTAGGTAGTCATTTTGATTTTGACGTATTTATTGATGCAATAAGCATTCGTCTTATAGAACCGCAGTCATGGATTAAATTGTTGATATTTTCGGATTTGATAAAAAGTATGTGTGGTATTATAATGTAGATTCAGTTGGTTTCCTTTGCGGTTTTCAATGACGAAATCAATATTCGTTTTATTTCAAGGCAGTCATTCAGTAAGGAATTGCCTTCCTGCTCATTTATATAGTCTGTTTTTATCAAAAGTCGAATCCGGCATTCTGTTTCGGCCGTCTCTTTTAGTGAAATCTGAAGTTTGGCAATAAAGTCCGCTTTTGAAGAGCCGAAAACACGCCATTTCAGGCGGGTTCGTATAAGTGCGTTATGCCTAACTATTTTTGCGGCAAAGTCAAGAGATTTTTCTAATATAATACTGCTTGATGACATTGTTTTCACTTCTGTAAATAAAAGATAATAGATAATAGTGAATAGATAACAATACAAAAGCGCACTTAAGTGGTGCATCATTATAAACTATTATCTATTACTTATTATCTATTATCTTAGCCGCACTTGTGCGGCGCTTTTGGTGGAGATGGCGGTAATCGAAACCGCGTCCGAAAAATCTTTATCGCAACTTTCTACGAGTGTAGCTGATCTTTTAAGATTCCCCTCAAAACACGTCGGTCAGCAGACTTGTTTTTACGGTAGCTTCTTCTGCGTGACAGGGGCCGAAGCACTCCCCCGTTCACGTTCACCGCTAATCGACGCCCTTATGTGAGCCGCGGTACTCTCACACAGGACGGTCGCTTAATTAAGCAACAAGTAATTTTGTATTATTGTCGTTTATTTTTAAACGTTTGCGGATTTTAAAGCGGTTCCGCACCGCTACTCGCTTATCACGACTTAAATTCCCCGTCGAAATCCTTTCATCCCCGTGTATTATTATCGGTCTTTCATTCCTCTTTCGGCTTCACGTCGGGCATCATTTTTGGCGGCAACTGCACGTTTATCGTATAATTTTTTACCTTTGCATAAGCCTAATTCGGCCTTCGCTCTGCCGTTGACAAAATAAACAGACAGCGGAATTAAAGTTAATCCTTCCTGTTTTATTATGCCGAAATATTTGTTGATTTCTCTTTTATGAAGCAATAATTTTTTCGGCCTTAAAGGATCTCTGTTAAAAATATTACCGTGTTCGTAGGGACTGATGTGCATGCCGTTGACGAAAACTTCTCCGTCTTTAAAATTGCACCATGAGTCTTTTAAATTTATTTTTCCCCCACGGACAGATTTAACCTCTGTGCCGAATAGTTCTATACCCGCTTCAACGGTTTCAAGAACAAAATAGTCATGATATGCTTTTTTGTTCGTTGAAACGGGTTTACTTTTTTCTTCTTTCAAGCATATCACTCCTCTTCAATATGATTGAACCAAAAATTGATTTTTATTCTTATTACAAAGTTTTTCTGCCTTCAATGGCTTTCTGCAACGTAATTTCATCCGCATATTCCAAATCTCCGCCCACCGGGACACCGTAGGCAAGTCGGGAAACGGTTATACCTAACGGTTTTAACAAACGTGAGATATACATTGCGGTGGTTTCTCCCTCTACGGTAGGATTGGTTGCCATTATAACTTCCTTGACTTCTTCATTATTTATACGTGAAATTAAAGATTTAATGTTTAATTCCTCCGGACCTATTCCGTTTATGGGAGAGATCACACCGTGTAAAACATGGTATGTTCCTTTATATTCCTTTGTTCTTTCAAAGGCGAGAACGTCAGCGGGATCTTCAACCACGCAGATAACAGATTTATCACGGTTCGGATTTTGACAAATCGAACATTCTTTCTCATCGGTCAAATCACCGCAAATACTGCAACGGTGGATTTTTTCGTGAGCATCAAGAACTGTCTGTGCAAAAACACGTGCCTGAACCTCTGACATATTAAGAACATGGAAAGCGATACGTTGTGCGCTTTTTTTTCCTATACCGGGCATCCTTTCAAACTGTTCGATAAGTTTGGCAAGGGGAGCCGCTTTATAGCCCATTAAAACAGACCGCCTAAACCGCCGCCGAGTCCGCTGAGACCTGCTTTGGCTTTTTCCATGGATTGATCCATGGCATCTGTTGCTTTGCTGATGGCTTCGTTACATGCGGCAATAATCATATCTTCAAGCATTTCGATATCTTCGGGATCTACAACTTCCGGGTTGATTTTTATGCTTTTGATTTCGTGCGTACCCATAACTACGGCTTCTACGGCACCGCCGCCGGAAGAAGCGGTATATTCGGTTGCTTCAACTTCTGCCTGCATACGCTCCATATCGGCCTGCATATCCTGTATTTTTTTCATCATATTGTTTGTGCCGCCGCCGGCACCTCCGGGTATTCTTGCTTTCATAACTATTCCTCCGTATTATTCAACATTAAACGGAATATCCGTTTCATTTATTTTGTTTATTAAATTTTCAAGCGGATCCTTTACCTGAACCGGCTGTGCGGGAACATCATCATTTTTAAAAATTCCGAGACGGTATTTTCTGCCTGTTGCCGTGTTTACCGCTTCGCTTAATGCACGTCGGTTTGTGTCGATTTTTATAAACGAACTTAAAGTAACATTGTTGCTTTTTATCAGAATAATATCGCCTCTTAAAATTGCCGTTGAACCTGCAAGCAGACCTTTAAGGGGTTTATTTGTTTTTTCAAGAATTTGAAGGGTTTCTGCCCAAAGAGGGAATATTTCATCCTCGGATGAATTGCTTTTTTGAGCAGGTTGCGGTTTCGGCGGTGTGTCGGGAATAAAATCATTGTCCGACGGAGGAGGAATAATATCTTCCTCTTGTGCAACCTCTTTTTCGGGAACAGGCGGTGTAATTTCTTCTTTTTTCCGAACAGAAGGCTCTTCTGCCTTAATCGGGGCGGGAGTTATACCTCCGGCAATCGCATTTTCAAGCGATGATATTCTTGAAAGTATTGCCTCGTTGCTTCCGAGAAGTTTCGGATTACAAAGACGGATAAATGCCATTTCCGTTTCTATACGTCTGTTAAATCCTTTTTTGAGATTTGCAACGGTTTCTTCAAAAACGGAAAGGGAATAAAGAACATTTTCCAGAGTCATTCTGCCGGATTGTTCACGGATTTTTTCCATTTCTTCCTTTGAACAGATAATAAGATTATCGGGATTTTTAACCGCTTTAATGATTATTATATTTCTCAGATGATTGATGATTTCCGTGCAAAGTTTTTCCATATCGCAGGAGCTGTTATGAAGTTCGTCAATCATTTGCAGAGCCTTGGAAATATCATGTGAAATAATCGCTTCCGTTAAATCGTACAGATATGACCTTCCTGCAAGTCCCGCCGTTATATTCACAATTTCGGTGGTAATATCTCTGCTTCTTGATGCACATTGATCAAGCAAAGATAACGCATCACGTAAAGCACCGTCAGCAATTCTCGCAATTAACATTGCGGCTTCACTGTCAATTTTTAAATCTTCACAGGAGCAAACATATTTTAATCTTTCGGAAATATCCTCCGGGGAAATTCTGCGAAAATCAAAACGCTGACATCTTGAAAGAATAGTGGCGGGCATTTTGTGAACTTCCGTCGTGGCAAGAATGAATTTAACATGTTCCGGCGGTTCCTCTAAAATCTTTAATAAAGCATTGAATGCTTCAATCGTAAGCATATGAACTTCGTCGATGATATAGACACGGTATTTGGCATTTGCCGGAGTAAAGTTTGCCTCATCACGCAAATCACGGATGCTGTCAATACCTCTGTTACTTGCGGCATCATTTTCGATTACATCGGTGATTGAGCCGCTGTCAATGCCTTTGCACATTTCACATTCATTACATGGATTACCGTCCACGGGATGAAGACAGTTGATGGCTTTCGCCAAAATTCTTGCGCAGGTGGTTTTACCCGTACCCCTTGAACCGTTGAAAAGATAGGCATGGGAAATCTTTCCGTCCTTCAATTCGTTTGAAAGAACGGATGTAACATGGGATTGTCCTACAACATCGGAAAAAATTTGCGGACGGTATTTTCTGTAAAGAGCCTGATACATTTTCTGCCTCCTTTTCTCAGTTAAATAAAATGAGCATTATCTTGGTCATGTAGCGTGCAGGCGGACTGTGGCGCACAGAGCTAACCGCTTAATGCTGCTCGATTCCTCGCCTGACATGGTTCACGGCGTTCCATCGCACAGGACCCACACGCCACATGACCAAAACAAAGCTCATCTGTTTGTGTTCGGTAATAGGTATTATAATATATTTTTTTATTAAATGCAAGAGAAAATACACATATTTTATATTTCTGATATAATCTTTGCGATTGCGTTGTCATAATTTGACACTGTTACGAAATCTGCCGCCCTTTTTACGGATTCAACGGCATTTTCAACGGCGTATCCTTTATCGGCAATTTTGATCATGGAAATATCGTTTTCAAAATCTCCTACGCAAATTACGGTATGTATATTTCCCAGAATGTTTTTTATGTCAAGGACTCTATTCCCCTTTGTTGCGTTAATGTCAAGAATTTCCTGCCCCGTAGGCCAGCTTCTCGGAAAATTGCAGAGATTTTTATATTTGCCGGAATTTAAAATTTTCTGAAATTCAAGGGTTGCTTTTTCGTCAACTCCCCGAAAAACAAATTTACACCATTTTTCACGTAAGGATAAAGTTTTTTTCAATTCCGGCACAGACTCTTTTCCGGAAATGTCAACATTAAAGGTTTTGTCCTCTCCCACGATATCCATGTTGACAACGAGATGGCTGTAATTTTCCGCCACCTCCACAGGTAGTTTTTTTACTTCATCACGAAGATATACTTTTTTCAGATAACGGTTTTCTTCAAAACTGAAAATCATTGAGCCGTTAATTGTTACGGCAGGTGCATTCGGGACTACGTAAGGGAAAATGATTTCCCGTAGGTATTCCGGCATTCTGCCCGTTGCAAAGGTGAAAACACCGCCTTCGGACTGAAAGGTTTTTATCGCTTCACAGTTTTTATCGGAGATAATTTTGCCATCGTCATAATGTGCCGATAAAGTTCCGTCTAAATCGGAGCATATTAAAATACCGTCATATTTTCCCATGGCAAATTATCTCCTGAACAGTTTTTATTTTATCAAGCTTTCACCGGTCATTTCAGCCGGTTGTTCAATTCCCATAATCTTTAAAAGAGAGGGAGCAATATCGCAAAGACGACCGCCTTCACGGAGAGTACAATCGTGGTTTACTACGATAAACGGAACGGGATAGGTTGTATGTGCGGTGAAAGGTGAACCGTCAGGCTCATACATTTTATCTGCATTACCGTGGTCTGCGGTAACTATCATTGCACCGCCCAGTTTTTTAACGGTTTCGACTACTTTGCCGACACAGGTATCTACCGCTTCGACCGCTTTTACCGCAGCATCAAATATTCCCGTATGACCGACCATGTCGCAGTTTGCAAAATTGACAACCGCAACATCATATTTACCGCTTTCAAGTTCTGCAACCAGTTTGTCGGTAACTTCAAATGCACTCATTTCCGGTTTTAAGTCATAGGTTGCAACATTGGGAGAATCAATAAGAATCCTGTCTTCTCCGTCATAAACCGTTTCGCTTCCGCCGTTAAGGAAGAAGGTTACATGAGCGTATTTTGTGTATTCGGCAATACGCAACTGTTTAAGTCCGTTTTTGCTTACTATCTCGCCGAAGGGCATATTAAGGGATTGAGGTTTGAATGCGATTTCAACATTGGGCATTGTTGCATCATACTGTGTCATGCAGACATAACAGAGATTTTTGATTTGTTCTCTTTCAAAGCCTGAAAATTCACTGTCAACAAATGCTCTTGTGATTTCTCTTGCTCTGTCGGGACGGAAGTTGAAGAAAATAAAACTGTCGCCGTCTTTTACAGGCTCTGCATCATTTGAAACGGAAGGAACGATAAATTCATCCGTAACATTATCCGCATAGGATTTTTCAAGAAGCTCTGCTCCGCACGTGAATTTATTACCTTCACCCTTTGTCAGAGCGTTATATGCAAGTTCCACTCTGTCCCATTTGTTTTCTCTGTCCATTCCGTAATAACGGCCGAGAATAGTTGCAATTTTACCGACACCGATTTCTTCCGTCTTTTTGTAAAGTTCTTTAACAAAATCCACACCTGATGTGGGAGGAACATCCCTGCCGTCCATAAGACAATGGATGAATACTTTTTCAATTCCGTTGTCCTTTGCAAGTTTTAACAAAGCATAAAGATGGGTGATATGGCTGTGAACTCCCCCGTCGGAGAGAAGTCCCATAAGGTGAAGTGCAGATGAATTCTTTTTGCAGTTTTCGATAGCACCCATGAAAACTTCGTTAGTGAAAAAATCACCGTCATTGATAGATTTTGTAATCCTTGTAAGTTCCTGATATACAACACGTCCGGCACCGATATTTGTATGACCGACTTCGCTGTTGCCCATTTGTCCGTCCGGAAGACCTACATCCATACCGGATGCTCCGATAAATGTGTAGGGGCAAGTGCTGAAAAGTTTGTCAAGATTGGGAGTTGAGGCGGCTTTTACGGCATTTCCGTATTCATCGGCATTATTGCCGAAACCGTCCATAATACATAAAACGATAGGCTTTTTCATAATATATAACTTACCTTTCAATTATTATAAATCAAGAAAAAAGGGCGTGGCATAAAGCCTGTCCGCCCTTTTATTTTAAACATATTATTTGCTTGCGGCAGCAACGATTGCGGCAAAGTCGGGTGCTTTAAGGGATGCACCGCCGATAAGTCCGCCGTCAACGTCGGGCTGAGCAAGAAGTTCATCTGCATTTTTAGCATTCATTGAACCGCCGTACTGTACAACAAAAGCATCCGCAGCTTTTTTATCATAGAGTTTTTCGATAATTTCTCTGATTGCTTTATTAACTTCGTTTGCCTGCTCTGCTGTTGCGGTACGTCCCGTGCCGATAGCCCAAACAGGTTCATAAGCGATAATGATATTTGCAAGTTCTTCCTTTGAAACACCGCCGAGAGCAATTCTCGTCTGCATTCCCACAACGTCAAATGTAACACCCTGTTCTCTCTGTTCAAGGTATTCACCGACGCAAAGAATTACTTTAAGACCGGCATCAAGAGCGGCACGTGTTCTTTTCTGAACGGTAACGTCTGTGTCGCCGAAATAAGTTCTGCGTTCACTATGACCGATGATTACATATTCAACGCCCATTGCTTTAAGCATTTCAGCGGAAATTTCACCGGTGAAAGCACCGCTTTTTTCCCAGTGGCAGTTTTCCGCACCTACTTTTATATTTGAGCCTTTGGTGGCATCAAGAGCGGTTTGAAGGTCAACAAAAGGAACGCAAACGATAACATCACAGTCAGCATCTTTAACAAGAGGCTTGATTTCATCAATAAGAGTTGCTGTTTCGGCAGGAGTTTTATTCATTTTCCAGTTTCCTGCGATAACTGCTTTACGAAGATTTTTATTCATTTTGATAAATCCTTTCAGAAGTTATTATTTATCGTTGAGAGCAACAATTCCGGGAAGCTCTTTACCCTCAAGGTATTCGAGAGAAGCACCGCCGCCTGTTGAAATATGGGACATTTTGTCGGCAAAACCGAGTTTTTTAACTGCTGCTGCGGAATCTCCGCCGCCGATGATGGAGATTGCACCGCTGTCGGCAACTGCTGTTGCAACCGCAACTGTACCTGAAGCAAAGTTTTCCCATTCGGAAACGCCCATGGGTCCGTTCCAGATTACTGTTCCGCTGCCTTTAATGGCATTTGCGAAAAGTTCTTCTGTCTTGGGACCTATATCAAGTCCCATCCAGCCATCGGGAATATCGTCGGAATTTACAACAAGACATTCCGTGTCTGCTTTATATTCTTTACCGGCTCTGTTATCAATGGGGATAAGGAATTTAACGCCTTTTGCTTTTGCTTTTTCCATCATTTCCTTTGCAAGGTCGATTTTATCATCTTCGCAAATGGAAGTTCCGATATTATGACCGAGTGCTTTCAGGAATGTGTAAGCCATACCGCCGCCGATAATGAGAGTATCAACTTTTTCGAGAAGGTTTGTGATAACACCGATTTTATCGCTTACCTTTGCACCGCCGAGAATGGCAACGAGAGGTTTCTTCGGATTTTCAAGAGCACCGCCTATGAAAGCGATCTCTTTCTGAATAAGATAACCGCAAACGGCGGGGATATAATCTGCAACACCCGTTGTTGAACAATGAGCTCTGTGGGCTGAACCGAAAGCATCATTTACAAAGATGTCTGCAAGAGAAGCAAGTTTCTTGCTGAAATCGGGATCGTTTTTAGTTTCTTCCGCATGGAAACGAACATTTTCAATAAGCATTACATCGCCGTCGTTAAGTTCCGATGCAAGTTTCTGAGCACTTTCACCGATAACGTCGGTTGCCATTTTAACCTCTTTGCCGAGAAGTTCGGAAAGACGTACAGCAACGGGAGCAAGAGAAAACTCAGGCTTGAATTCCCCCTTCGGACGACCGAGATGAGAACAAAGGATAACTTTGGCATTGTTCTTTATAAGATATTCGATTGTGGGAAGAGAGGCAACGATTCTTTTATCGCTTGTGATAACGCCGTTGTCAAGAGGTACGTTAAAATCGCAGCGTACAAGAACCTTTTTACCTGATACTTCAATGTCTTCTACAGTTTTTTTGTTGAGTACATTCATGGAATATATTTCCTTTCAATATATTATTGACGGAAGTACCGAAAAATACAGTATCTTCCAATCTATTTTTTACCGTTTAACATTGTATTATATAATCTTAAAAAATGCAAGTAGCAATCTTTATAAACATTGTGAAAAAATTGTTAATCTTTTGTGAGTAAATACACATAATAAAGGAACTTATAACAGTATAAATCAACCATAAGTAGATTAAATAACATATTTTTTTAAAAAAGTGTAAAAATAACACAAAATTTCCATTGACAGTTGACTGATAAAATAGTAACATATACCCAATCAATAACATAACGTTCAGTTATTGGACAATATTTGCATTTTGAACATATTATAGTTATGTCAAATTGCACAGGAGGATAATATTATGTCAAGAGTTTATAATTTTTCAGCAGGACCTTCAATGCTTCCGGAGTCGGTGCTTAATCAGGCAGCGGCACAGATGTTGGATTATGAAGGAAGCGGTCAGTCAGTGCTTGAAATGTCCCACCGTTCAAAGGTGTTTGATAAAATCGCAAAGGATACAGAGGCCTTAATGCGTGAGGTTTATAATGTACCCGATAATTATAAAATTTTATTTTTACAGGGAGGAGCGTCTCTCCAGTTTGCGGCTATTCCGCTCAATCTTATGAACGGTTCCGGCAAAGCGGATTATGCACTTACCGGTCAATTTTCCACAAAAGCATATAAAGAGGCTTTGAAGTACGGCGATATAAATGTTGTCGCTTCTTCAAAGGATGCCAATTTCAGTTTTGTTCCGAAGTTCGGAAAAGAAGATATACGTAAAGATGCGGATTACGTTCATATCTGTTTCAATAATACTGTTTACGGAACAAGATATAACTATATTCCCGATACGGGAGATATTCCTCTTGTTGCGGATATTTCATCCTTCTTCCTTTCGGAGCCTCTTGATATCAGCAAGTTCGGTATGGTTTACGGCGGAGCACAAAAAAATGTTGCTCCCGCAGGACTTACGGTTGTTATTATACGTGAGGACCTTATCGGAAAAGCGAAAGAAACCACGCCTTCCGTTATAGATTATAAAATTCAGGCAGATGCCGATTCAATGTATAATACACCGCCCTGCTTCTGTATTTATATGTGTAAACTTACCCTTGAATGGATAAAGAAAAACGGTGGTCTTATGGCAATTAAAGAGAGAAATGAAAAGAAAGCAAATATCCTTTATGATTTTATTGATTCAAGTGATTTCTATACAAATCCCGTTGAAAAGGATTCCCGTTCAATGATGAATGTTACTTTTGTAACTCCCAATGACGAACTTAATGCAAAGTTTGTCGAAGAGGCGACAAAAGCGGGATTTGTTAATCTTAAAGGACACCGTTCAGTAGGCGGAATGAGAGCATCAATTTATAACGCCATGCCTATTGAAGGCGTTGAAAAACTTGTTGAATTTATGAAGGACTTTGAAGAAAAGAATTCATAATGAGGAGTTGTATTATCAATGTATAAAATTTTAACATTAAATAAAATAGCAACCTGCGGAACGGACAGATTTGATAAATCAAAATATGAATACGGTACGGAAATTGAAAATCCTACCGCAATAATGGTTCGTTCAGCTTCAATGCACGAAATGGAGCTTTC
>JAZUKF010000141.1:0-6774 GCA_045643165.1 Acutalibacteraceae bacterium
CGCCGACTAATCCCTTTAAATCCTTTATCATATATTCGGCATCTTTAGCGAGCAGTTCTTTTCCTTCCGGAGTTCTGGGATCAATACCGTATTCGAGATAATCATCCGGGTATGCGGTTACCGCAAAAACTTTTAGACCGTTATCGATCATTTCCCGGCATTTGTACTTAAAACATCTGTAACCTAACGTTTCGTTTCCGTTTTTATCCAAAGCCGGACTGCCGATATCTTCTCTTACCCATTCAATATTCAGGTCATTTAAAGCCTGATAGTTTCCTTCGGGATGACAAATTCCCTTTATGTAACCGCCCGTTTTTGATTTAACATCATTTACCGCATCCACGTCCGCAGAAGAAATACTGCCTGTTATTGCATTTACGGCAAAATACCTGTATCCGAAGGTATCAAGTTCATTGATTGCGGGAACAAAAAATGTTACTACCGCAATAATTCCGGAAAAAACGGACGTAATAATTTTATTATATAACTTTTTCATACTGAACCTCCGCTCATTTTTACATTGATATAATATCAATTTGGAAACATAATGTCAATAATAATTTATAAATTTAATATTTTTTATCACTTTTATTATAATTCTTAATCTTTTTATGAAATTTTTATACTATCTGATAACTACTTAAAAAATTTCCGAAAAAACATTTTATTTTTTCTTTATGAAATATTGAAATATTCGTTATATGTGTTAGAATATTATTATTCAGACAGGAAGGAAGAAAAAAGTTGAATTCTGTAACAAAAAAGATGAAGAAACTCTTTGATGAAAAAGATTATATCGCAAATCCCGTTACATTTATCAAATGGATTTTGATATCCGTTTTTATCGGAATAGTTGTGGGGGGAGTGGGCATCGCTTTCCATTATTCCATACATTTTGTAACGGAGTTTCGTGAAAAATATCCGTGGATAATTCTTTTTCTCCCCATAGGCGGACTGATTATCGTATTTCTGTATCACATTTGCAAGATTGACAAGGACAGAGGTACAAATTTTGTTCTTGTTGCGGTGAGAGAAAATGATAAACTTTCCGTTTTTACGGCACCTTTGATTTTTATATCAAGTGTTATTACCCACCTGTTGGGCGGTTCGGCAGGACGTGAAGGTGCGGCAATTCAGTTGGGCGGTTCAATAGGTTCTCTTTTCGGAAAACTTTTTCATCTTGATGAAAAGGATAAACGCCTTATTACCATGTGCGGAATGAGTGCGGCATTTGCGGCACTTTTCGGTACTCCCGTAACCGCCGCCATATTTTCCATGGAGGTTATCAGCGTCGGTGTAATGTATTTTTCCGCCATAGTTCCCTGTGTTGTGTCCGGCATTGTGGGGGCAAAACTTGCATTATTTTGTAATGTTGCACCCACTGTTTTTGTCATCAGCGGAATACCCGATGTTACCGTATTATCCCTTTTGAAGGTTACCGCTCTTGCAATTCTTTCCGCAGGATTAAGCGTTGTATTTTGCGTAACAATGCATAAGACGGAAAAAATATATGCCCGTTTTTTACCGAATAAATACATAAGGATCGTAACAGGCGGTGTAATTGTCGTGGCTCTTTCCTATTTGGTGGGTTGTAACGATTATAACGGAGCGGGAATGGACATTATCATCAAAGCGTTTAACGCAGATGCAAAGTATAGTGCTTTTATTCTGAAAATAATTTTCACCGCATTAACTCTCGGTGCAGGTTATAAGGGTGGCGAAATAGTACCGGTAATGTTCACCGGCTCCACCTTCGGTAACGTTGCGGGAAAATTCCTTCGTCTTTCACCCTCATTCGGTGCGGGGCTGGGACTTGTTTCACTTTTCTGCGGTGTAACAAACTGTCCTCTTTCCTCAATCGCATTGAGTGTTGAACTTTTCGGTGCAAAAGGATTATGGTATTTTGTGCTTTCCTGTGCCGTCAGTTATATGCTTTCCGGTTATTACGGACTGTATAAGGAGCAGAAGATAATCTATTCTAAACTGAAACCTGAATTTGTTGACCAAAAAGCAGTATAAATATTATAAAATGTATTGAAAGATACAATATTTTGTGGTATGATAAATAAAAATAAGTTTTGGAGTGATTGTAATGAATTTTCCGGTTGCCATTCAACTTTATTCTTTAAGGAATGAAATGGAAGCAGATTTTGAAGGTACTTTGAGAAAAGTTAAAGAAATGGGATATGACGGTGTGGAATTTGCAGGTCTTTTCGGCAGAACCGCCGCCGAGGTTAAAAAACTTGTAAAAGAAATCGGTCTTGAACCGATATCGGCACATGTTCCCTTTGTTGATATGCTGACTGATACTGATAACGTGTTGAAGATTTATGCCGAATTAGGATGTAAATATGTTGTTGTTCCCTATATGACAGAGGAATACCGTCCGGGTGCGGAAAAGTTCGGTGAAGTTATTGAGGGAATTAAAAAAATCGGTGCCGAAGCAAATAAACTCGGTATGACACTTCTTTACCATAACCATGATTTTGAATTTGTTAAAATTGACGGTAAATACGGTCTTGACGTGCTTTATGAGTCAGTTGATGAGTCGCTTCTTAAAACACAGCTTGATACATGCTGGGTAAATGTGGGCGGTGAAGATCCTGCCGAATATATTCTTAAATATTCCGGAAGAACTCCCGTTGTTCATCTTAAAGATTTCTATATGAGCGGTAAAAAAGGCGGTAAACTTTATAAACTTATCGGCATTGACGATACGGAAGAGGATGAGGGTAATTCATCATTTGAGTTCCGTCCCGTGGGATACGGAATGCAGGATTTCAAATCCATTCTTGAAGCAAGTGAAAAATCCGGTGCAGAGTGGGTTGTTGTTGAACAGGATGAGCCTTCCATGGGCAAAACTCCCGTAGAATGTGCGGAAATGAGCCGTGAGTATTTAAAAACTCTCGGATTATAATAAAAACACTGAAATGAGGTAATGAAAATGTCAAATATTCTTGATGCATTTAAGGAAAAACAAGAAAAAACAGAAATTGATGCCGATAAAAAAATCAGAGTCGGCATTATCGGTACAGGCTGGATCGCAGATGCTCACATGGAAGAGTATCTTAAAATGCCCGACATTGAGTTTGTAGGTGCGGCTGACCTTATTCCGGGAAAAGCAGATGCTTTCCTTGAAAAATGGGGAGTTAAGGGTGCAAGAACATACCTTTCTCATAAGGAACTTCTTGATAATGAACAGCTTGATGCCGTAAGTGTTTGTACATATAACAGAACTCATGCGGAATGTACGATTTATGCTCTTGAAAAAGGTGTAAATGTACTTCTTGAAAAGCCCATGTGCGTTACGACCGAAGAAGCAGTTGAAATCTGCAAGGCGGAACGTAAAAGCGGAAAAATCGTTTCAGTAGGCTTCCAGCCCAGATTTGACGAAAATATGAAGATGATCAAAGAAATCGTTGAATCCGGTGAACTTGGTAAAATTTATTATATCCAGACAGGCGGCGGAAGACGTAGAGGTATTCCCACACCTTTCGGTACAACATTCATTCAGGAAGATACTGCCGGTATAGGTGCATTGGGTGATATCGGATGTTATTCTCTCGATATGCTTCTTAATGCCATCGGCTATCCGAAGCCCCTTACCGTAACGGGATATAAATCCGATTTCTTCGGCAAAGCGGATGATTATGAGCATAAAGATGTTTTCGGCGTTGACGATTTTGCCGCAGGTTTTGTACGTCTTGAAGGGGATATCATTCTCGATTTCCGTATTTCATGGGCAATGAATATGGATACTGCCGGTGATGCTCTTATTCTCGGCACAAAAGCAGGTCTCAGAATTCCTTCAACAGAATGTTGGAACGGTTCTATCGGCGGTCCTCTTAAAATTTACCGCAATATCGGAAGCTCTGAGGTTTGCACCGAAATTCCCGAAAAGAAAAATAACGGTGAAGGCAACTTCTATAAGAAAATCCGTTCCTTCCTTGACGCCGTTAAGAACGGTACGGAAGCACCTGTTCCCACAAGTCAGATTCTTATTAACCAGGCAATTATCGACGGTATTTGTAAATCCGCAAATCTCGGTAAGGAAATTACAATAGATATTCCCGAAATTGACTGACAGGTGTAGTTTTATGGATAAAATCTTTCAAAATGCGAAATTTATCACCACGGAGTTTACTCCCTATTTTGCATCATCTACAAGTCCGTGGAACAAAAAAAGGACGAAATATTATCAGCACAATGACCTTGTTGAATGGAACGGACTTCCCATGTTCGTAAGGGATTTTGACGTAGATGATACGAAAAATGCCAAGATATATTTCACCGCTTTAGGTTGTGTTGAAATTTTCATCAACGGAAAAAGAATCGGAAAAGATTTATTCAAACCCGGCTGGTCCGATTATCTTAAAAGAACTCTCTATTGCGAGTATGATGTTTCGGACGTGCTTGTAAAGGGTAAAAACAGGGTTCTTGCCGTGCTTTCAAACGGTTGGTACACCGGAAGAATTGCCGGATGCCGTTTCGGTGAGGATGCTCCTTCACTTCTTCTTGCCGTTGATAACGGAAAAAATATTGTTTCCACCGATGATGAATGGCTTTGCTCCGTGGGGGGACAAATCCGTACCGCAGATTTTTATGACGGAGAATACCGTGACGGAACCTATGATTCTTATGAATTGATTTCCACCGTGGATTATGATGTTTCCGAGTGGAAAAAGGCTGATATTTATAACGGCTTTAAAGGAGAGGTAACTCCCTTTATCGGAAGCAAGATTTGTGTAAGGGATAATCTTTCTCTTAAACCGCAGAACATTACGGTTTTTGACGGAATAGAATATAACGGTTCCGACTTCGGTAAAATCCATGTTTGCAATGCTGATGCGAAATTACCCGTTCATGTGAAACGAGGTCAGAAACTTGTTGTTGACATCGGACAGGAAACGGTCGGCTGGCTTAAAATTAAAGTTAAGGGCGAAAAAAATGTAACTCTTAAAATGCGTTATGCGGAGTTTGTCAACGATTCCGGCTTGATTTCACGTGGAAATGACGGTCCGGAAGGTTCGGTTTATACCATAAATCTCCGTTCCGCTCTCGGTAAAGCATATTATAAAATCGGCTCGGATAAAGCGGAGATTTACTGTCCCACATTTACATTCTTCGGTTACAGATATGTTGAAATTTCTCCTGACGGCGATTTTGAACTCATTGATGTAACGGCGGAAGTAGTGGGTAACGATAATGTTGAAACCGGTAAAATCGAAACATCAAACGAACTTGTAAATAAACTTTTCTCAAATGCCCTGTGGGGACAGCGGGGAAATTATCTTTCCGTTCCCACAGACTGTCCCCAGAGGGATGAAAGACTTGGTTGGACAGGTGATGCACAGGCATTCAGCGTAACTGCCGCATATAACGCCGACGTTTACGGATTTTTCCGCAAATGGATGCAGGATATGAGGGATTCTCAAAGTGAGCAGGGCGGATACGGCGATGTAAACCCCAGAGTCGGCTGTTGTTCAAGCGAGGATGCCGCAGGCTGGGCAGATGCCGGTGTAATTATTCCTTATAATTTATTCAGACAGTTCGGAGATAAAACTATCCTTGAAGAACATTTTGATTCAATGGATAAATACGTTTGCGGACTTAAAGATAAATTCGGTATGAGAGGACCTATCCCTCGTTACGGTGATTGGCTTGCCTATGACCTTTGTGAAAAAGAGTTTCTCTCCTCTGCATATTTTATCCATGATATAGACCTTATGATTTTCATGGCAGGTGTGCTCGGCAGAAATGAACGTGTGGATTTTTATAAAGACCTCCGTGTTAAGGCACATAAATATTTCACGGATAACTTTATGAAGGACGGTAAACTTATCGGTCAGACACAGTGCGATAAGGTCATTTCCCTTGCATTTGATTTAATTGAAGGGGAATATGCAAAACAAGTTGCGGATGCACTTGAACAGCAGATTATCGAAAACGGATACCGCCTTTCAACAGGATTTTTAGGTACATATAATCTTTGTATCACTCTTTCAAAATTCGGAAAAGATAAAATTGCCTACGATTTACTTTTGCAGAGGAATGAACCTTCATGGCTTTACAGCGTTGACCAGGGTGCAACCACCATTTGGGAACGTTGGAATTCCTATACAAAAGAAAAAGGCTTCGGCGATGTGGGTATGAATTCATTTAACCATTACGCTTACGGTTCCGTCGTTGAATGGATGTACCGCTTTATGGCCGGTATCGAACCTGCCGAACCGGGTTACGGCAAACTTTTGCTTAATCCGAGATTTGATTTGAGAAAGTCCCATGAACTTCCCGAAGGGCAGAAAAATATCACATGGATCAAGGCGGAATACAATTCCGTTAAAGGACTTATTAAGAGTGAATGGGAAGTTGATGACGGCATTGTTTATAAATGCACCGTACCGGAGGGCATTGATGCACTTTTAAAACTTCCGGATATCGGCTCCTTCACCGAAAACGGCGAAAATGTAACACCGGAAAAAATCGAAAACGGTTTTGCCGAATTTACACTTTCCTCCGGTGAATATACATTTACAATAAAATAAACACAAAAAATGAGGCTGTAACGAAATCAAAACCGTTACAGCCTTGTTTGATTATTTTATATTTTTTAACGGTATCATATCAAATGAAAAACTCAAAGGTTTGTCGCAGAACACTTTGTATCTTTCCAGTGTGTACGGACCGCAACTTCCCGTACCCGTACCGCCGAGGAAACCGTCAAAGTTCGTTACGGTTTCTGGAACCTCGGAAATAGAACCGTCTTCATTCTTT
>JAZUKF010000142.1:0-2310 GCA_045643165.1 Acutalibacteraceae bacterium
TCGCATCTCGCATACTGACGTATTCGGATGCGAGTTTGATGCAGTATTCAGGAAAATTATCCGTCAAAAACAAAAGTATCCTTGCAAGTCTGTGCCGAATGCAACAGTCCTTTCTGCTCAATGAGGATTATTTTATGAAAAAAGATTTTCTTGAAGTCGGTGAAATCGTAGGCACTCACGGTGTACACGGCGAAATGCGTGTAAATCCACGGTGCGATAACGCATCTTTTATTAAAAAATTCAAAACATTATATTCAGACGATGCAGGCGAAAAGCCCGTTAAGGTCATTTCATGCCGTGAGCACGGAAATATAGCCCTTGTCAAACTCGAAGGTGTTGATGACATTGACTCAGCATCAAAAATGAGAGGCACGGTTTTATTTATCAGAAGAGATGATGTTAATTTGCCCAAAGGCAGTTATTTTATAGCTGAACTTCTCGATTGTACAGTTGTTGACTTTGATGATGAAAACAAAATTTACGGCATTATTTCCGATGTCAGCAGTACAGGTGCCAATGATGTATGGCACATAGCAAAAGATAATATTGAGTATCTTATTCCCGTTATTCCCGATGTTGTAAAGGAAGTTGATGTTGAAAAAGGGGTTGTCAGAATTTCCCCGTTGAAAGGAATTTTTGACGATGAAGATTGATATTATGACACTCTTTCCCGAAATGTGCGAGGCTGTTCTTTCCGCAAGTATTATCGGCAGGGCGAGAGAAAAAAATCTTATTGAAATCAAATGTACCGACATTCGTGATTATTCCAAAGACAAGCACAACCGAGTTGATGATGCACCTTACGGCGGCGGAATGGGTATGATCATGCAGCCTCAACCCATTTTCGACTGTTATGCCGATCTTTGTGAAAAAGCCGGTAAAAAAATTCATCTCATCTATATGTCTCCTCAGGGCAAACCGTTAACTCAACAAAAAGCGGCGGAACTTTCAAAATCGGATAACATTGCTCTGCTTTGCGGTCATTACGAAGGTATTGATGAGCGTGTTATCGAAGAAATCGTTGATGAAGAAATATCAATCGGCGATTACGTTCTGACCGGCGGAGAACTTCCCGCCCTTGTACTTGCGGATGCCATTGCAAGAATGTTGCCGGGGGTTTTATCCGATGACGAATGTTTTACAGAGGAGAGTCATTTTTCAGGTCTTCTCGAATATCCGCAATATACACGTCCCTATGAATGGCACGGAAGAAAAGTGCCGGAGGTTTTAATTTCCGGTCATCATCAAAATATTTCCTCCTGGAGACATGAAAAATCCTTGGAAAGAACTTTTTTTAAACGTCCGGATATGTTAAAAAGGCTTGTTCTTGACAAAAAAGACAAAAAAACTATTGAAAACCTTTCAAAAAACGATGAATTTGTCGATTGACATATATACTGACTTTGCATATAATATCCATAAGATATTTTAATATCCGAATTCAACAGATTTTAATTTTTATATTTGGGAGATATAAATATGTTTGTAAAAGATGTAGTTGTTAAAAATCAGGTAGGTTTACATGCACGTCCCGCAACTTTCTTTATCCAGAAAGCAAATGAGTTTAAATCCTCAATCTGGGTTGAAAGAGAAGAACGCCGTGTTAATGCCAAAAGTTTGCTGGGAGTTCTTTCCCTCGGTATCATGGGCGGAACGGAAATCCGTATCATTGCCGGCGGTGCCGATGAGGAAGAGGCGGTCAATGCACTTGTTGCTCTTGTAGAAACAGGCTTTGCCGAATAATATACAAACCGTTTAAAGCGTTTCGGACGATTGTTCGGAACGCTTTTTATTATATTTTCATCTTATTTTGAGGATATTTATGCTAAATTCTGCTTTACGTGGCATAATATACAAAATAATTGATATAAAAAGTTATTATTTTTTGTAAAAAAGTATGGAAATTATTGAAAAATAATGTTATAATCATTAGACGGTTATTTACAGGTATTTTTTACCTGTAACCGAACATCGCATTTTTGCGAAATAAAGACGTTTATTAAATAATTGGAGGTTATAAAAAATGGCAAAAAAATATGTTTATCAGTTCTCCGAGGGAAATGCCGACATGAGAGAACTTCTCGGCGGTAAAGGTGCTAACCTTGCTGAGATGACTTCAATCTTCGGTAAAGATCGTGTTCCGCAGGGCTTCACGATTACGACAGAAGCATGTACTCAGTATTATGAGGACGGCGGTATCAGCGATGAAATTATGGCTGAAATCGAAAGCAATATAGCAAAGATGGAAGAGGTTACCGGTAAAAAATTCGGTGATATTGATAATCCTCTCCTTGTTTCCGTTCGTTCAGG
>JAZUKF010000143.1:0-5592 GCA_045643165.1 Acutalibacteraceae bacterium
GAACCAACGACACGAGGATTTTCAGTCCTCTGCTCTACCAACTGAGCTACAGAGGCAATTTTTTGGCGACCCGGAACGGGCTCGAACCGTCGACCTCTAGCGTGACAGGCTAGCGTTCTAACCAACTGAACTACCGGGCCAAAAAATGGTGGGAACAATAGGGCTCGAACCTATGACCCTCTGCTTGTAAGGCAGATGCTCTCCCAGCTGAGCTATGCTCCCACACTGCACTATGCAACACATAACGCATTACATTTGCTGTTGCAATATCAATATTATACACTAATTTTTCCGTTTGTCAATATCTCATGTGAATTTTTATTGATTTTTTCAGTGCAGACTTTTTTATTTCTGTGATTCAAGAATCATTTTAACAGTAGGTTCAATGGCATTAGCCATATAGAACATACCCAAATCATTAGGATGTGTCAAATCGTTTGTACAATAAACTCCGTTTTCAGGCGGGAAAAATTTATTGCCGTCAATGAAATACACATTCTTATCACCACGGGCAACGGCATTTTCGTATGTTGTATGTAAAACATGCCAGCCTTCATCATGTTCTTTTTCCTCAAACACAGGCTTGGAAACGATAATAATCGGCAAATCCGGAGATGCTTCTCTCAACCTTTTGAAAAACGGTTCATGGGTGCTTTTTAAATATTCAACATTCGGTGCATTATGTTCATAATCAAGAACAAAAATACTTTTTTCGATTTTATTAAAGAAATCGGCAATGGGCAATTCTCCCTTGCACGATCCCGACAAACCGAAATTATAAAAATCCATATCAAGTCTTCTTGAAATAATCGAAGAATATGCATTAGATATTTTACTGCAACATCCGCCCTCTGTTATAGATGAACCGTAAAAAATAACAGGCTTTGAGTATTTATACGGTGTGGGGGCTTCAACGATACTGTCATCCTCCACCTCAACAATGATATTTTTCATTATCTCATTTCTCGGGAAGAAAATCTGAACATCCTCCGTTTTATCGCTTTTGAAAAACTCGCCTTCCGCTTCCTTCTGCACATAACATCCTCTCGGATATACATGACCGAGATATTTTGATGTTGAATGAGATCCCACATAAACATAAGCAGACTGACAACTGAAAACAGACATACCTATATCAAAACTCAAAGTTTCAAATATAATTTTAACTTTAAATCTTTTTGAATTTGTTCTGAATTCAACTCTTGCCCCGGGACATCTTCTGCCGAAGAATTTTATATCTTCACTAATGCTGTTGCGTAATTCCTCGGGAAATCTTTCCACAAGATGATTTTCATTAAAAAGCGGTAAGCCGTAAACCTTCAACGGCTCATCAAAGATTGAAAAAGATTTCATAATTTCACCCTCAAATTCATTTTATATTTCAAGTATTCCGCCGAAATTTCGTATTTCGTTTTGAACATTTTCAACATTTACCGTTTTATTTGTTGCATTTTCCCTAACCATAACACCTGCGGCAATGCCTGCCGCCTCCCCCATGGTTGCACAAATCGGCATAATTCTTATTGATGCCTGTGCCTCATGTGTTGCGGAAACGCATCTGCCTGCCACAAGAAGATTATCAAATTCTTCAGGCACCAAACATCTGTAAGGGATCGTATAATATTCTCCCGCTTTAAAATAGTAATGGCTTGTACCGGCACCGTCGGGACTGTGTATATCAATATCATAATTTCCCAGAGCTATTCTGTCGGAAAATTTCTTTGTTGCCACAATATCCTCAGCAGTAAGAATATATGTACCTTTCAGCATACGGCTTTCCCTGACACCGATATCCGGTGCAACGGATATAACCGTTGATTTTTCAAAAGCACTGCTGTATTTTTTAAGAAAATCAAACATTTCCCAAACCTGCTTACGTGCCTGTTTTTCCGCAACGGAAAGATCAAACGTATTTGTGGGATCAAGTTTGATTATTCTTGTGGTATTAAAATGGATAACGCCCTCTCCCACATGGTAAAAATACAAAATATCCTCTCTGGGGTTAAGGATTTCACCCTTTTTCTGAAGTTCTTTATATTTTTTCTGAAGAAAATCCGCATCCTTTTTAAACTGCTCAATATTAACATTTGAAACTCTGAAACAGGTAGTCATTGGCTGACAAAGATTATCTTCAATCCTGCCCAACTGATAATCACATCCTGCAAGGAAGAATAAATCTCCGTCCCCGGTGCAGTCAATAAAATTATCTGCATAAACCGTCATAACACCGCTTTTAGTGGCAATATCAACGGAAGTTATTTTTTTATTTTCTGTTTTAACCGCAAACATTTTAGCATGAAATAATACAGATACATTTGCTTCCTCGCACAAATCATCAAGGGCAATCTTAAATCCTTCGGGAGAAAAAGTATTCGGAGATCGTCCCTCTCTGTACTTGTCGGCTTCATTTCTCATCTGTGTAAAAATACCGCCGGAAAGCAATATTCTCTCATTATTTACATTAGTAAAATAATTCATAAACGGAAAAACAAGATTATTATTTATTGCACCGCCAAGGGCACCGCTTTGTTCAATGAGAATTGTTTTCAAACCCATCTGACTTGCTCTGACCGCCGCCGCAACACCGGAAAGTCCCCCACCGAGTACAACTAAATCGTATTTCATCAATATCATTCCTTTTTCTCATTTTACAAGACGAATTCTGATTTGAATTATATTATAACATATCTTAATATCTTAATGCTGATTAAAAGCATCGGTATAATTCACCAGGAAAAGCACGATATACACTGCCCACATGGGAATATTTTCAATTATTCCGTCTTTACCCACCGTTACAAGAAGAATTATCATAAGAAGAAGCGTGGCGGAAAAACCGAAAAACAATAATCTGAACTTTTTATTCTTTTTTCTGAATGACATATTAAACAGGAAAATCACCACCGGTGCGGCGACAAGAAATGCAAAGCCCAACGCCCCTGTCCAATGAGACATACATCTGAGAGAAGAAAGAACAAGTTCTTCACCGAAAGACGGTACATTTATTGTAACAAAAAGCATTGCACAACCTATTGAGGCGGATATCACACAGCCTTTTCTGTTAAAGCCGTATTTGTTATACATCAACATTATGTTAACAAACACAGCCATCGTTGAAAACACTCCCCAACCTCTGAATGCCCACGGAAAATCAAGACCTATCATACTTGCCGTAAATTCACGGGGATTTTTCAAAAAGCCGTAGAACGTTATAAACACAAATCCGAATACAAGTAAAGCCAAAGCAAATGCCTTTGCGGATTTCCCGACATTTCCGTAAAGGTATTTTTTATGTAAACCAAGAACAACAGCAAACACACCACGGAAACGATTACCCAAACGGGAAACAGATAATGACGTCCCATCATTCCGGTAATATCATTGTGGAGTATTCCGTCAACTGTGCGTTCCCCCACCGTTTCATAATTCAAAAGGACAATTCTGTTCATGAAAAATGACATCCATACACCGTAAATTGCAGTGATTGAAAGCCAGAGAACAATATAAAACTTCGGCATAGTTATTTTTCTTTATTATAATTTTTAACCATTATAATCACCTCTTGTAAATATTATAGCAAAAATTTACAATAAAACAAGTATTAGTTTAATGAAAAAAATCCTACCACTTTCGTGATAGGATTTTCACATTGTAATATTAAATTGCAAAACAGTTTCAACAAAACACGTCGATATAAGCATAACACACTTATACTACGGAATAGCACAATTCTTTAATGAAGCGTTTGCAGGCACATAAATGCGCCGCAAACATAAAGCGGCGGCAAAGCCGCCATGAAGACGGTGCTTTGCGGAATAAGAATAATACAATCATATTTTCAAACTTTTTGCGAATACTATTGACATTAGATCGGTCAACCGATATAATATATAGTGTAATGCAGGAAGAAAGGCGACGACTATTATGAATCTTCAAACAATGCTTTCAGAAAAGCAGATGACGATGTATCGTTTGTCCAAAATCAGCGGTGTTGCCAAAACAACCGTGATTGATATCTGCTCGGGTAAAAGTGCGATCGGCGGATGCAATGCAAACACAGTGTTGAGGCTATCCAGAGCACTCGGATGTACTATGGAAGAGCTTATGCGGATAGATAACGCGGATTACGATATAAATACCGGAAAGCCGAAAGACGATTCCTATCTTGAAAAAGGACTGCCGAAGTTTTTGAAGGAATCACTTGTTGCCATGATTAAAGCGTGGAAGATTGAGGACAGCGGAAAACGGGATTTACACTTTGACATTCATTGGTGCGAACTGAATGCCGATATCAATTCGGCAGAAACCGAACAGGAAATATCAAGCGAGCAGGCATGGTATTTACGCCGTAAATATTTGCGAATGGAGGACTGGTAAATGGATTTTACAAATTTACCGAGAAAGAATAAGACCTATACCGGCGCAAACGGAAGTAAAATTTCCGTTGATTTGAACGGTGAAATATTTATGCTCAAATTCCCCACCGCACCGTCGAGAAACAAGGAAATGATCTATACGAACGGTTGCGTGTCCGAGTATCTCGGTTCTCATATTTTCAACCTTTTGGAAATTGATGCGCAGGAAACGATGCTCGGAACCTTTAACAAGAACGGAAAAGAAAAAGTAGTCGTTGCCTGCAAGGATTTCACAACACCCGAAACCGTGTTACAAGATTTTGCTTCCTTAAAAAATACTATCATTGACTCAGAACATAACGGATACGGAACCGAGCTTTCAGATATTCTTACCGCAATCGACGAGCAGCAGGCAGTTGAGCCGCACAAGTTAAAAGAACATTTTTGGAATATGTTTATCGTCGATGCTTTTATCGGCAATTGGGACAGGCACAACGGTAACTGGGGATTTCTTTACAATACCCGCACTGACGAAATGAAAATTGCACCGATTTATGATTGCGGAAGTTGTCTGTTTCCGCAAGCGGATACCGAAATTATTCAGCTGACACTTAACGATCAAGCCGAAAGAGATCTCCGCACTTTTCAGATACCGACTTCGGGTATCAAGCAAAATGGTCAGAAAATAAACTATTTTGATTTTATATCCGGTCTTTCCGACTCGGGCTGTAATGCGGCACTCAGGCGTATTTTACCGAGAATTGATATGCAAGCGATTTATGAACTGATTGACAATACACCATATATCACAGAATTACAAAAGCAGTTTTACAAAACAATGCTTTCGGAACGGAAAGAAAGAATACTGGACAAATCATATCAGCTTCTAATGAAAAAGGAACGCAGTGAAAAGGTTAAATAAATTAAGCGACAAATTATGCCAATGGGACAATTTTCCATTGGCATTTTTGTTGCGGAAAATAAATCATTACTAATGACTGAACACCGGACAAGTACGAAGCCAATTATCTCAGTAAACAGCTGGGTTTTACGGAAAAAGAATGATACACCTATGGTTCGAATTTGAGAACATTTTTCTGATTCGTTTCGTGATTTGGACTGTTTTCATTTTGATGTTCAATTAACCGAAAACAGAAAAAGCGGCGTAAGGCCGCTTAAATACTGGATTTATGAAAGAAAAACAACCCTCAATTGAACACGGATGGTTCGAATATGA
>JAZUKF010000144.1:0-5269 GCA_045643165.1 Acutalibacteraceae bacterium
ATCTTTTACGATGCTATCGACGAACTCTTGGTTTTCTTTAGCAGGGTTTGTGTCATCAAAACGAAGATGAAACTCCCCGTTATATTTTTGAGCGAGTCCATAGTTAAAAACGATGCTCTTGGCATGACCTATATGAAGGTAGCCGTTAGGTTCGGGAGGGAAACGTGTCTGAACACGTGAGTATACTCCCTCCTCTAAATCTTTATCAATAAAATCATGTATAAAATTGGAAACAGGTGCTTTACTTTCTTCCACTTTCGTCATTCCTTTCCCGAATTACAGACTGCTTAAACAGTCGTCAATTCTTTCCGTTACCTTATCTTTTCCCAAAAGAGCCATAATTGAATAGAGGTCGGGAGTATTTTTTCTTGATGTAACGGCAATTCTTATCACGCTTGATACATCGCCCACATGACCTTTAAACAATTCCGGTGTCTTTTTATATTCTTTTACATTCGGTGTAAAACCGACAACAGGACAAAGGTCTTTTATTCTGCCGAACCATTCATCCTTACTGTCATCAATGTTAAAGACTTTTTTATATTCTTCAAGAATATTTTTTACATCTTCCTTTGAAATATTTTCCGGCATTTCATAATTCGGTTTATAAAATTCATCATAGAAATATTCAACATAATCTCTTATCTCAGACCATGCGGCAATATCCTTTCTCGGCTTATTTCCGCCACGGTCAATGGAAAGAATGTTTTCGGCATATTCCGGATTATCCGCAAAAACTTTATAAAGTTCGGTGTCGTTTTCCTTTGCCCACGCCAAAGTTTTCTCAAAAACTTCTTCTGCGGTCATAACGGAAATAACATTTTTGCTCACATCCGTAAGTTTTGTCAAATCAAACAACGCGCCGCTTGAACTCATCTTTTTAAGATTGAACGGAAATTCTTTATTATCCTTATCCGGGTTAGCCTTACGCCAATCCTCAAAATTTGAATTTGCAATAGTGAGAAGATATTCAACAACGCTTTCCTTCGGATAACCCTCGGTAAAATAATAAGTTACAGCCGCTTCCGGGTCCTTACGTTTGCTGAGTTTTCTCTTACCGCCGTTTTCCTCCTTCATAATGGGAGAAATGTGGGCATACTTCGGAACCTTAAATCCACAGCATTTAAAAAGCTGAATATGAAGCGGAACAGAGGAAATCCATTCGTCCCCACGTACAATATGGGTACTTCTCATAAGATGGTCATCAACCGCATGTGCAAAATGATATGTGGGTATTCCGTCTGTTTTAAGAAGAACAACATCCTGGATATTTTCCGGCATTTCGATTTTGCCCTTTATCATATCTTCAAATGTGATACGTCTTTCCGCACTTCCCGGTGAACGCAGACGCAGGACATAAGTTTTACCCTCATTCAGATTTTTTTCGATTTCTTCATAGGAAAGATTTCTGCAAACTGCATATTCACCGTAATATCCTTTATTGTCAAGATTAAGATTTTCCTGTTTTTCTCTTAAATCATTCAAATCCTCTTCACTGCAAAAGCAAGGGTACGCAAGTCCTTTTTTTACAAGTTCCTTAGCAAAACATTGATAAATATCTTTTCTCTTGCTTTGAGTATAAGGACCGTAATCCCCTTTTTCCTTTTCAAATCCGATAACACCTTCATCCGGCATAACACCGAAGGCATCAAGTCCTTTTATTATTTCCGAAACACCGTCGGTAATTTCACGCTTTTTATCCGTATCTTCAATTCTCAAAAAGAAAACTCCTCCGGTTGAAGATGCGGTAAGTTTTCCGCACAAAGCGGCGAAAAGTCCGCCGATATGTAAAAATCCCGTAGGGCTGGGAGCAAATCTCGTTACCCTTGCACCCTCACCGAGATTTCTCTCCGGAAACATCGCTTCATATTCTTCAGGTGTTTTCACAATATGCGGAAACAATAATTCCGCAAGTCTTTCATTATTATCCAAAAGTAATCTCCCCCAAAATAATATCAACCTATATTATCGCAGAAAACAGTAAATTTTTCAATAGTAAAAAGCAAACTTTCTCCATTTTTTTGAAATTTTTAAAAACAAGACAGAAAATGAATAAAATTTTAATAAAAAACATATATTATTACGGATGAAATATTAAGAGGTGTATATTTATGATCAACATAAAGAAAATCAAACCCGTAATAATTTCCTGCGTAATAGCATTGGCGGTGGGAGGTGCATCGGCACTCCTGACAATGGACGGCATGGAAGCATTTCAGAAAATAAATCAGCCTTTTCTTTCTCCTCCTCCCATAGTTTTCTCCATAGTCTGGTCGATTCTTTATCTCCTTATGGGAATAAGCAGCGGCTTGATTTACAACTCAAATAATGACGAGAAAAAACCTGCACTCACGTTATACGGCATTTCCCTGGTCGTAAACTTCTTCTGGTCAATTTTCTTCTTCTGCGGAAAATGGTATCTGTTCTCATTCTTCTGGCTGATACTTTTACTTGTGCTTGTTGTGATTACCGTAGTAAAATATTTCGACATCAATCACCTTGCCGCATATCTCCAAATACCGTATATAGCCTGGCTTTGCTTCGCCGCATACCTGAATATTATGGTGTATATTTTAAATAAATAAGATTTAATTTACAGATAAAAAATACTGATTTTTTCTGTAATATAACAAAAAGATCAAATAACCGTTTTCCTGACCGAAACGGTTATTTTTTTGTTTCACGAAAAACCCCATACCAAACTCCTTAAAGAAATTCAGTATGGGGATTTTATAATTTTTATTCAAAATGTATTGATTTAATCAACTTGACATGGGATTCATCTCTTGGTTTCGGTTCGGGGGTTTCGTCTCCGTGTCCCACGGCAACGGCGATATCGAAGCAAAAATTCTCCGGAATATCAAGCCTTTTTTTCCATTTATTCGCTTCGGGAGAATCGAACAAAGCACCAACAGAGCCGATGATAACAGAGTTAAGTCCTATTGCCTGGGCACATAAAGCGATGTTTTCCACCATTATTCCGCAATCGGTCTTACTTCCGTTTTCGCTGAAAATAAGCACAAGCAAAGGTGCATTATGGTAAACGGGATTTTTTTCCGCCCTTGTATATGCAGGTGTATCCCATCCCACATAATTTTTAAAATCAATATTTATCTCTTTCAATGCCTCTTTATCTGTAACAAACCTTGCATGACATGGTTGAGAATTTCTTCCGCTGGGTGCAAGCAAAGCGGCTTTCATAAGGGTTTCAAGTTCATCATCATTCAGGGGAATATCCTTGTATTCCCTTACTGTCTGCCTTTCAAAAATCGCTTTTGTACCTTCATTGATTATAATCATATTATTCACTCTTCATTCCGAGAAGTTCCTGTTTTCCCTTAAATGCGTCAACAGATAATTTTACCGAATCAAAAATGGCAGACTTAATATCATCATCTGTCGCACCGAGATCCTTTGCCCATTTATTATCAATAAATGTTTCCATGAACATAATATCGGAAAGTCCTACGGGATCAATTCCGCCCTCAACATTTCTTTTCTTATAATCACCACGCATTTTTATGCCGAAAAGTTTAAACATCCACGGTCTGATATGTATAATTTTTCTTTCCGGAACACCCATTGCCTCATGAACGATGGTAAGAAACTCATCCCATGTTAAATTATAATAACCGATGGGATAAGCGTTTGCACCCTTATTTTTCTCTGCCGCTCCCACAATACATTGGGCAACCTGTCTTACCGTCAGCATTGCGGTACCGCCCTTGGGATACATGGTATTTTTACCCATTCCGTCAAGCTGTTCTATAAGGATAACCCATACGGGTTTTCTGCCGGGCTGTGTACCGAAAATATAAGGAAGTTCGAGTATTGCAACATCCATATTTTCATCGCTCAAAGACATTGCCGCTTCTTCCTGTGCAATACGGCTTCTGATATAAGGATGCTTTTCGGTAAGTTTCATATCCGGATGTTCTTTTGCAAAATATGCAAAATATGAGCCGAGAACTACACTCTTTGTTATTCCCGCTTTTTTGGCAAGAGCGATAAGTCTTTTTACGGGTTCAATATTATACTTATTATATGCCTCGTAAACCGGTGCGGGAAATTCAACTCTTTCATCAACACCTGCGGCAAACACAAAACAATCGCAGCCATCCATCTGAGAAAGAACTTCTTCATCCGTCATATCAAGATAATTACCGAATGTGATTTCCATTTCCTTCGGCAAGGGAGCACCCTTCGGAAGCGGTGCAAGCGCAACGGTTTTTACGCTGTGTCCTCTTTTGATAAACTCATCCGCAGCAGCACTGCCGAGAAGTCCTGTTCCGCCTATCATAAATACATTCATAATCTTACCTCCGTATAAATTTATAAGACAATTTTAAATCTATTTTTCCAAATAGTCAATAGAATTTTTATTTTTTGTCAATAATTCTGCCGCTTTCAGCGATACGGCGGTTTTATAATAGGGGTAAACATAGAAAACGGGCAGGATAAATATACAGGATAATATCCACGGAAAAAAGCTCATTTTAAACAGAGCAATTTTAAAACACTCTTTTTCCGTCAGAACTTTTGACAGTTTTACAGACTCTTTAACGGGGCTGAACATATTTTCAAGAAAGATATATTCCGACAGGAAATACCTTTGATAAACAACAAACGAAAAGAAAATTCCCACGAGAAAAAGTACAGCCGAAAAAATGCAAAGTGCAACAAACAGTTCTCCGTTCATTCCTGTTTTCACGCTGTAAATCAGATAGGAAGTCAGCACTCCCCACGGAAGAAGAAACAGAATAGTAAACAATACCTTCGGCAACAGTATCACGGCATACAGTTTAATTATTCTTAATGACAGTTTCGGTCTGTAAAAAGAAAAAATTTTTCCCGCTCTCATCTCATTTCTTTTAGCATTTTCAAACATCCATATATTTCTGCCGAAACAGAATGGAGATAAAACCATAAAGGATATAACCGCCGTCAAAACAGAAAAAAGAATTTTGGCAAAAACGGGAAATTTTATATCCGACAGTAAAAACAACGGTTCACCTATAAAAAATAAATTGTTGAAAATCAGCCAAAGAACTCCGCCCGCAAGTATTACGGGAACTGTTTTCAGATATCTTCCCAAAAGTGCCGCTCTTGAATAAATTTTTATTTTTCCGTTCATATTCATCACTCCGAAAATTTTCTTATTTATTATTGTTGGACGAATTTGGAAAAATATTCATTTAATAAAAATGAGTTTATACTCATATTTTTCCTTAAAATACAGTTGTCATTTTGAAAAATATGTGATACAATA
>JAZUKF010000145.1:0-5879 GCA_045643165.1 Acutalibacteraceae bacterium
AAAATTCTGATTTTATTATCAAAAACGGCGGTATTGCAAGGTTTTTCGGGTAAAAAAAGACCTCACAGAATTGCTTCTGCAAGGTCTAATTTTATATCGTGTTTTGCCTATGGTTTGATAGAGGACTTTACCTCAAATCATAGTATCAACCTTGCATTTATATGATACCACGAAAAACCGGAAATTACAATAGTTTCAGCACTATTCCCCACAGAGCCAACGATTATTTTTTATCCTTTCTGCTATCGCCGGAGCTTCATTGTATAGCTTTTTTAATCCGTTCCTTCTCCTAAAACGAAAAGCCCTGTCCGCAAACTCAATCAAAGCAATTTCAGGAATACGGAAACCATATCCGAAAACAGATTTTCCATCCGAATCAAATAAAACATAATTATCTGTACCTTTTATTTGCTGCACATCATAGCGCATTTTTCCCAAACACCAAATAGCTGTTTGGATTCTCATTTTATCCTCTGAATCGTTCATTTTACTTGTTTTTCTTCACTCACTTCCATTATTTTTTCCACCGAAACCCGAAAAAAACATAGGCAAACCCTCAATGTTTCAATGTGAAAACATCACGCCGAAAATTACCGAAACAGTGAAACCAACAACAGAAAAATGATAACATCATTATGTACTGATACACTTTTCCGCCTATGGTTTTCAACAGAAAAGAATACTAAATTATAGGCGGCAAAGTGAAAACTATGCTCAATAACCGTCAGTTTCGTATTCTGTTTGCATAGTTTTTTATTGATTTCATGATATGGCTATGGGATAGATATTGTATATATGTTGTGTATGTTATATTTCTCTATGGTTTTTCCGAATAGTTTTAACGGTTTTTCCTCATAGTGTATATGTTTCTCCCCTATATACCGCCTTCAACAAAAGCATATGTATTTCCGGTGATATTCCGCAAATAGCCTTTTGAAATCAAATCATTCACGGCGGAATGAAAAGAATCGGGCTTTATACCCCAATCCTTTTCACATTCCGCAGCACTCAAATCAAATTTATAGTTTTCCTGATTTTTAGCAAAGTAAATCCATAATTTGAACGAACCCGCTTTTAGTTCCTTCATGGCTTTTTGCATCGCCCGAATATTGATTTTCGCATAGATAAAATTATCACTGCACGGCTCTTTACTTATTACAATGCTCTTTTGGTTTGGAAAACTCAATCCACACGATCCTCCTTCTTTGGCTTGCAATTACACTGAATTTCTCCACGAATATCATCCGAATCAATTTCCTCCCCCGCAATGAAATCATTATACCCTTTTTCGGTTACATACATATAATACCTGTTTTTATAATCTGACTTGTAATCCGGATGGGGAATCCACTTTATTTTTTCCGTCCATCTATTCTCGTTTCGGATTTCCTCAATCCGTTCCTTGTATCTTTCTTCTTCTCCGTTATCAAGTAACCTATGCAATTCGTCATGTTCGTCAAATGTAACCCAGATTAGATTTTCATAGCTGTTATTGGTTTTATCTCGGTCAATATGGTGAACATACTGCTTAAATTTGCCGTTCTCACACCACAGCATAGCAACCAGTATATGGAGCATACTATACAGCCTAATTCCATCGTTGTTCATCTGTACTTCCAAATAACCATGTGATACTTTTTGCGGGCTAACGATATGGTTTGTTTTAGCATTGTAAACCTTTCCGTAATTAGAAATCCAATAGCCGGGGGTAAAAGAAAACTTCTCCGGGTCAATCAATCCACAGAAATTATTATAGCTGTCTAACGGTCTGAAAGATTCATCTTGTTCATAGGTCAATACCCAAAAGGCTTTACTTCGATTAGCGTTTTCTTTCATAATGTATTCTTCGATTTCCTCCTGATATACTTTCTTTGTTCCTTGCTTTTCTTCCCTGAATATTCCCTTTTTAATCATTTGGCGGATATGGTCTTGGGAACAATTCATCATCTGTGCTGCTTCTTTGATAGTAATAAAGGTTTTCATGTTTTACTCGCTTTCTCCCGTTTATCCTGTCGGGACAGTAAAAATAAATAATAAATAATAAAAACGGCTATACACCAGAGTATCAAGACTCAATCAGTGTATAGCCGTAAATATAAGGCAATAAAAGGCAGTTAATATCACTTGTGCCAGTCAAGTATAGATATTAAGAGTATTAAACGGAAATAATAGTCAGCTATGGTCACGCACTTCCAATATGCGTATTGACCTATATTCAGTTTCTATTATTATACCACACTGATTTGTATTTGTCAATAGTTTGTTGTATAATTTATATAAATTATCTCGTGTCATAGTGCCGTCACTATGACATAATGACCAAAATCAGGGCGGTATGAACACTCGTTTATTCGTTCTCATAGATATACCTCCATAACCCACAAGAGCGAAAAAACACCCATCGTTTCCGATAGGTGCAGAATAATAACCTATCGAATCAGCCATTAGCACCTTGCCTCCCGGTAGGTTGCTGCGTGTTCTTCGGGGCTGTCCCTCCCACGCTCTTTATAGGTTTATATATTATATTGTTTGACTACGATTAAAAAATGCAGTATTGGGATATGCGCTATTCGTCTACAAATTCAATTATATCCCCCGGTTGACATTCAAGCAGCTTGCACAGCTTTTCGATATTCGCCCAGGAAATAGGCTTGCTCTCCCTTAATGACTGGATAACACCTTCAGCAAGTAATTTTTCTTTTCTCAAAGCGTTTGTATTATATCCCTTTTCCTTCAGAGCAGAAATAACATCAATTTTATATTGAAGCGGCATGGCTACACCTCCCGATTTTTGCTATATTATAGCACAACATTACACAGAAATCAATGTAAATGTTGCACATGAGCCTACACAGATATTTGTGTAGATTGCCTATTGAAATTACACAGATACCTGTGTATAATATATTTGTAAGTTGACAGGCAACCAACAAATATATGAAAAGAGGCAATCAAAATGAAATGGTTTACAAATCCGCAGACGCTTGAAGAATTGAAAAAGCAGTACAAAAAATTAGCAATGAAAAACCATCCCGATATTGGCGGCACGGATGAAGCAATGAAAGAAATAAACGCCGAATATGATTTGCTCTTTGCTAAATTGAAAAACACGCACCAGAACGCCGCCGGGGAAACCTACACAACAAAAACCGAAACCACAGAAACGCCGGATGAGTTCAAAACCATAATTGAAAAGTTGATACACCTTGACGGCATTGTGATTGAAATTTGTGGTTCATGGCTTTGGCTGACGGGTGAAACCTATCAGCATCGCAACACCTTGAAAGAATTACGATTCCGGTTTAGCAAATCAAAAACCGCTTGGTACTATCATACTGACGGATATAGGAAGAACAACAGCAAGGTTTATTCTCTGGATGAAATTAGAGACCTTTACGGCAGTGAAACCGTAATGAAAAACCCGCAGTTAAAATTACAGGTTGTTTGACATAGGGCGGCTGAAATACGCCGCCTTCCGTTTAACCAAAACCGTACCAGAATAAAGGTAGTATCAAAAACAGAGGAAAAAGCACACAAACCGCACCGAAAAACAGTATAGTTTTTAAGGTTCGTTAATATTGAGACAGAAAGGAAAGTTTAATTATGAAATACGGTTATGCACGAATCAGCCGCCCCACGCAGAATATTGAACGGCAAATCCGAAATATCACCGAACATGAAGGAAACGTCCATATAGTAAAAGAGGCGTACACCGGAACAACACAAGACCGCCCGGAATGGTTAAAGCTACGGAAAAAATTAAAATCCGGTGATACCGTTATTTTTGACAGCGTTAGCCGTATGAGCCGAAATGCCGATGAAGGTTTTGCAGATTATCAGTCATTGTATGAGTCAGGCATAACGCTTGTATTCTTGAAAGAGCCTCACATAAACACAGATGTTTATAAAGAGGCAATTTCAAATGAAATTGAGTTGACCGGAAATGAAATCGCAGATGAGTACATCAAAGCGACAAACAAGGTTTTAATGATTCTTGCAAAACAGCAAATTAGGCTTGCATTTGAACAAGCGCAAAAGGAAGTTGACGATCTTCACCGCCGTACCGCTGAAGGCATGAAAACCGCTAAACTTGACGGGAAACAAATCGGCAGAGCCACAGGAGCAAAGATAGCCACAAAAAAGAGCATTGCCGCAAAACAAACCATCCTGAAATACTCAAAAGACTATAACGGCACATTAAACGATGTTGAAGTAATGCAGATGATAGGCGGCATTTCCCGAAATACTTATTATAAGTATAAAAAGGAATTGACCGCAGCGCAATGTTAATACCATCCCGGAGAGGGCAGCGGCGGGGCTGTCCTCTTTTGCTATCCGGGTATATTAACATTTGCAGAACCGCCACAATCCGCAGCGGAGCGGGAATGTGATATGTTTCACTCTGCCATTTTGGGAGCATAGTCAATACAGATAATGTTATCCGAATGACATTGATAGGCAATGCGTCCGACTGCGCCTATATAATTTATTGTCATATCCGGATGAACGGCAAAAAAGAAATCCGGCGTTTTCTCCGTTGGCTTTGCACCGTCAGAAAAAACGAATCCTTGATTTTCAGCGTCAATCAAAAATTGCTTTGCTGATTCACCATTGGAGAGATGAACATAAACAGGCTTCGTACTGGCTTTTAGTGTTTCTAACAGATTAAACATATATAATCCTCCGTATTGTTTTACCCATACAGAGGACAAAAGAAAAATCCCATCGTTACCGACGGGATTTGAAAACCTTGCTATCATTTCCCATCGTTCAAGCATTAGCACCTTGCCCGGCGGGTAGGTTGCTGTGTGGTCAACAGGCTTGTCCCTCGCACACTCTCTATGGTGATTACTATTGTATGTTATTTTCTCTTAAAAGTCAATGGTTTATAGAAAAATAAGCTCATCTTTTATTATCCACATTGCGATGGATACTTTTTACCATCTCCATTTGTCCTCAAACTTGAATGTTACTTTCCAATCAAAATCAATTTCGTTAATGATATATTTTCCCTTCATATACGACTGTGGATTTAATTCTCTATTATGCGGAATAACATCAATATATTTCAATAACCTACCGGGGGTGTACCTATACACACCACTCATAAACTCTAAACACTCAATCGCTTCATATACATTTTCGGAATGGTCAAAAATATATCTGAAAAATGTTTTTCTCATTGATTCGCAGGAATGACGCTGGTTAAAGTCAGATTCGTTACAAGCAAGGAGAATAGACTTATTTATTGATGAATAATGTAATTTTTCACCTTTATTACCAACAAAAATGTATTTTCCCTTGTTACTTGAGAAATTAAAACCGTATTTACTTTTGAACAAATCCAATAAAGTCACAACCGGGAAAGGGTACGGAAAATCATATGTTATATTATCTCTAACAATTCGATAACCCTTTACTTCATCATCCTCGTCAAAAACATCACAATATCTTAAATCAAGTATTTCGTTTGTTTTTAACGGGGTACTTATTCCGATGGCAATAATCAATATGTTTTTGAAATTAGCATATTCTTGAAATGTATTTCTCGAATCTAATAGTTGCATTTGAAAATGCAACAGTATATCTGATAATTCTTTCGATGTAAACGGAAAGACATATTTTTCAATACCCGTTAATGAATTCTGAACAAGACGCATTTGTCGTCCATCGGAGGCGGTAATTATTTCTTCTCTTACATCTTCATAATTTTCAATGTAATTGATGGAAGTTGAAAAAAATTCCGGGAGGCTTCCTACATATCGCGCCCAATTATCATCAGACTCAAAACTATGCGGCAATTCAGAAACATCCGCCGTATTATAATCTGCATAGCCTTCTGAACGATATTTGTTTATATAGTATATTTCTTTCATTGA
>JAZUKF010000146.1:0-12908 GCA_045643165.1 Acutalibacteraceae bacterium
CTCCGTCGCCGAGAAAGATAAGTGCAGACGCATTTTTCTGCACTTCCAATACCCTTCTCACGGAATATGAATCGCCGTGTGAATCGGAAATAACAATAATTCTCATAATTTTTCCTCTCTGTAAAGGTGTGATTTATTTGAACAGTAACGATTACGAAAAACTTTTAAATATGAAAGACAAAAAAAGTGTTGAAACCTACGTTAATAACAATCTTTCCGAAAAGCAGAAAAACGAACTCGAAAGCATCCTCTCGGACAAAGAAAGACTGAATTCAATTCTCAATACCGAAAAGGCAAAAAATCTTTTAAATAAGCTTCTGAACAGAGATTGATATGGATAACATCGGTGATATTCTTTCCTCTTTAAGCGACTCCGACATTGAGAAATTGAAAGAGACTGCAAAAAATGTTTTCGGCGAAAATTTCACGGAAAGCAATTCGGAAAATAATGAAAAACCGGGTGCGGAAAATTTTGATTTTTCCTCCCTGAACCCCCAGATTATTTCCAAGGTCAGTTCAATAATGAACGCCATGAACAAAAGCAATCCCCGTTGCGATCTTATAGCCTCGTTGAAACCTCTTTTAAGCGATTCCAAAAAGCATAAAGCGGACGAAGCGTTACAGATCATGCGACTTTTCGAGGTAATTCCTCTTTTGAAAGATTTTAAAGGCAGGTGAATTTTATGGCAGAAGAATATTCCTACAACGATATTATCCGTATGCAGGAACAGGCGGCAGACAGCATGAGAGAAATGCAGAAAAATTCCCGCTTCCGTGAAAGTCCCTCCGGTGAAAACGAAAAGGAAGAAAACCGTTTTTCCGAGAATTTCCGTAACATGGGCAACGATAAAAATACGGAAAATAATTTCAACGTCAATCAGGCTTTTCGGGAAAGAAAATCGCCAAGTTCGTTTTCAGGCGGACTTGACGAGGATAAATGTCTTGTTCTTGCTTTAATTATTTTGCTTTCAAAAAACTGCAACGATAAACTTCTGCTTTTCGCACTGCTTTATATCATAATGTAATCAGATTTTTACCTTGAAAACAAGTTTTGTAACGCTTTCGTTCTCCCCGGCTTTAAGGCAGGGCATGTGGGCGTCCTCCGGGAAAAGCACCATAAAATATCCCTCATTCAAAAGGCAGAGCGAACCTTTATCGCTTTCATAAAATGCAATATCTCCGCCGTTTTCAAAGGGCTTTGTAACACTGCAATCGGAAAGATGAGACCAGCCGATATATTCACGTCCTGCGGTAACCACCTGAACGTCAATATATTTTTTATGGGACTCATACTCCGCTCCCTCATGGGATTTGGTGATATATTCGGATGGAGAAACAAAAAGATTATCTCCGTCCAATTCATATCTTTTATTTTCCTTCTCACCCTTCATGAAACTTCTTGTAAATTCTTCAATCTTTTCAAGTTGGGGAAGGATAATTTTATAGTCCTTCATATTTTCGAGTTTATCAAAAATCATCTTTATTCTCCGTAAAACTTATTTTATTTTTTCAAGTTCTTCTTTAACATAATCCGTTGTGAGAATTTTCTTAACCGTTCCCTCAACATCAAGACGTTTTGTATTATGGGATGTGTAAGCTTCATTCGCCATTGTCTGAACATTTCCGTCTACGAAGAATTTATCATAATTAAGGTCTCTGCCGTCGGGAAGAACACGGTAATAATCACCCATATCAACACTTCTCATACATTCTTCGTTTGTCATAAGTGTTTCAAAAAGTTTTTCACCGTGACGTGTGCCGATAATCTTCGTTCCCGTATCGCCGAAAAGTTTCTGGACAGCCTTTGCAAGGTCGCCGATGGTACTTGCGTCGGATTTCTGTACAAACAAATCTCCCGGTTCGCCGTGTTCAAATGCAAACATAACAAGTGCAACCGCCTCATCAAGGTTCATAAGAAATCTTGTCATTTCCGGGTCCGTAATGGTAATGGGATTACCCGCTTTGATCTGGTCAATGAAAAGCGGAATAACGGAACCTCGGCTGCACATAACATTGCCGTAACGTGTACAGCAAATCGTTGTTCTGCCTGCGGCAACTCTTGCATTTGCTCCGATAACCTTTTCCATCATCGCCTTTGATATACCCATGGCATTTATGGGATATGCGGCTTTATCGGTGGAAAGACACACAATTCTCTCAACACCGGCATTTATTGCGGCATGGAGAACATTATCCGTACCTTCGATATTTGTGCGTACTGCTTCCATGGGGAAAAATTCGCATGAAGGAACCTGTTTAAGTGCGGCGGCATGGAAGATATAATCCACACCCTGAACCGCATCCTCAACGGAACGCATATTTCTTACATCACCGATATAAAATTTAACCTTATCGGAAATTTCGGGATGTTTCGCCTGCAATTCATGACGCATATCATCCTGCTTTTTTTCATCTCTTGAAAAAATACGGATCTCACCTATATCGGTGGTTAAAAAATTCTTAAGAACAGTATTTCCGAAAGAGCCTGTTCCTCCGGTTATCATCAAAGTTTTTTCTTTAAAAATAGACATTTTAAAATCTCCCTCGCTTTATTCGGAAACCATTTTCATTTCTTCCGCTTCAACGGCTTTGGCATTTACCTTTTCCGCTTCACGGAATGTGGGTACTACCTCATGAAGTGCCTTTCTCACAACTTCATCATCACCCGTTTCCACCGCCTGTCTGAGAATATTAAGTTTCTTATTAAGTTCATCCGCAGAAACAGGTTCATCACGTTCAATGAAAATAAGTTCATTTTCGGTTTTATCAAGTTCCTCGGTCTTTACAAGAAGTTCCTCGTAAAGTTTTTCTCCGGGACGAAGTCCTATCTCTTTGATTTCAATATCTTCATAGGGTTTAAGTCCCACAAGACGAATCATATTTTCAACCATATCGAGTATTCTTACAGGCTTGCCCATATCAAGGACGAAAAGTTCTCCGTTCTCCGCCATTGCACCTGCCGTCAAAACAAGCTGGCTGGCTTCCGGTATGGTCATAAAATATCTGATGATACGTCTGTCCGTAATGGTAACGGGACCGCCGTTTTGTATCTGACGTTTGAACAAAGGCACCACCGAACCTGCACTGCCTAAAACATTGCCGAAACGTGTTGCACTGAACGACGTTGTTTTTGAATCCTTGCTGTGGCACTGAACGATCATTTCGCACATTCTCTTTGTGGCACCCATAACATTTGTGGGATTTACCGCCTTATCGGTGGAAACCATCATGAAACGCTCAACGCCGTATTTTTCCGAAAGTTCAACGCAGTTAAGAGTTCCGAAAACATTGTTTTCAACTGCCTCACAGCAGTTATCCTCCATAAAGGGGACATGCTTATGTGCCGCCGCATTTATCACAACATTCGGTCTGTATTTATCAAACACCTTTTCAAGTGCAGGTCTGTTGCAGAAGGAAAGAATAACAACATCAAGGTTTAATTCGTTTCCGTAAGCAATTCTAAGTTCCTGCTGAATATCGTAAGCACCGTTCTCGTAAACATCAAGAATAACAAGTTTTTTCGGATTCATCTTTGCCACCTGTCTGCAAAGTTCTCCGCCGATACTTCCGCCGCCGCCCGTAATGAGGACGGTTTTATTTTTATAGTAATCGGATGTCTTTTCATCAAGAATAACAAGGGATTTTCTGAAAAGAAGTTCTTCGATATCAAAATCTCTCAGGTATCTGCGGTTTTCTCCCGCTTTCTGAATAAGGGGATAATCGTAAAGTTTAACCTGACATCCGTAATCATTATACTGCTCATAGATTTCTTTTTTGGTATCTCCGTCAAGATTTGTCATTGCGATAACGACTTCCTGAATAGAATATTTGTCAATTATATTCTCAATATTATCCCATGCGGAAACAATGGGAAGCCCCGAAAGACGGCGACCTATTTTCTGATTATCAATATCAATAAAGCACACCGGCTCATAGGCGGAGGAACGGCTGCCCAACAACTCCTCGGCAAGGCTTGAACCTACACGTCCGGCACCTACAATGGCGATTTTGATTTTATTTTTATTGGGACTGTCCTTCAAAACAACCTTATTGAAAGATATAAGTTTTACAAAATAATTTACAAATCTTCCTGTTTTTGTATCTCTTTTACAGCATTTATATGCGTAATGGTAAATAAGTCTTATTGAAATCGAGGCAAGAAGTGTTGTAGTAAAAATAACAAGCGTTCTTGCAAAAGTAATGGGTGTAAGGAAATTAAAAATCCCTCCCAATACAAATCTTTCGATTACGTAAGTAAAAATACATGCCGCAGAATCGGCAAATATCAGTCTGATATACCCCTGTATTCCGCCGTAACGCCATATCTGATCGTACACTCTGCTGAAAATTCTGAATATCGCCAAAAAAACGAAAATTATTACGCAGAGCAGAATTTTACTTCTTGAATCAACGGTGATATTTACCGCATCATCCGTTACCAGCAATACATATTCAACCAACGCAAGAATAAATATATCGTAAATACCGAGAAGCAAACGTGTTAAACTGAATCTGAAAACATTATGGGAACGCTGTTTGTTTTCGTCCTCAACGGATAAATCAATTATCTCATCTTTTTTCATTATCTGCCCACACTTTCCCTTATTTTTTACAAAGATTATATCACCTTTTTTTTGATAAGTCAACATATACATTATCAATGCTTATATTTTAGTTTGAAATTTTACAGTATCGGTTGAATAGTCTTGTTTTATATGATATACTTTGTAATAAAACAAAAACTCAAAGGAGGATTTTTTATGGAAATATCTTCAAAATATGTAAAAAAACTGTCAAAACCCGTCCTTACAAGACATGACATACCCTATAATGCCGCATTGATTTTCAATGCAGGTGTAACAAAGTATAACGGAAAATACGTTATGACGTTCCGCAACGATTACGGCGACTTTGACAAGCACAGACTTGACGGCACGAACATCGGACTTGCCTTTTCCGATGACGGAATAAACTGGCAGGTTTCTCCGAAGCCCTGTTTTGCTTTGGAAGATGCGGAAATAAAAAGAGCATACGATCCCCGTCTTACCGTGATTGACGGAGAGTGCTATATGTGCTTTGCAGTCGATACCCTTCACGGTTTACGTGGCGGAATTGCAAAGACCTCCGACTTTGATAAATTTGAAGTTCTTTCCATGTCATTGCCGGATAACAGAAATATGGTGCTTTTCCCCGAAAAAATAAACGGTAAATATGTACGTCTTGAACGTCCCATGCCCGTTTATTCCAGAAGGCACAGAGATACATTCGATATCTGGTGTTCCGATTCTCCCGACCTTGCTTACTGGGGAAATCATAAACTTGTTGCCGGTGTTGAAAATGTACCCTTCGCCAATGATAAAATAGGTCCCGCCGCTCCTCCGATAAAGACGGAAAAGGGCTGGCTCACCACGTTCCATGCCGTAGAACTTGAGCCGGAAAGAGGTAAAAACGGCTGGGAGGACAGATGGACTAAAATCTACCGTGCAGGCATTATGTTACTTGATTTGAATGATCCCTCGAAGGTTATCGGTATGTCAAAAGAACCGCTTATCGTCTGCGATAAGAACTATGAAGAGGAAGACGGATTCAGAAAAAGCGTTATCTTCCCCGGCGGTATGATAAAGGAAGATAACGGTGAAGTTAAAATCTATTACGGTGCTTCCGATACCGTTGAATGTATGTGTACCGCAGACGTTGATGATTTATTAAAACTTTGTCTTGATAAATAATATGAACCGATACGAAAATTTACTTAAAAAAATGTGCGACAGTCTTATTAAAAGACAGATCGTTCATTACGGCACACCCCATGACGGCGGTTTCCTTTGCGACAGTTGTACCGTCATCCACGGCAGAGCGGACAATGCGGTTTTCCCCATGATTTATATGTATTCGAAAAGCGGGGAAGAAAAATATTTAAACTGTGTCAGAAATCTTTTTCATTTTCAGGACAGTCTTACCGATATTGACGGCTCCGTGTATAATGACGGTCATACAAAGTGGAAAGGGACTACTGTTTTTTCGGCGATTTTCTATTTTAAAAGTCTGTATCATTTTTCCGATATTCTGCCTGAAGATATTAAAAGCGAATTAAATGTACGTCTTAAAAATATGTCCCGTTGGGTTTATGAAAATATTAAAATCGGCTTTCGCTCCAACGTGAATTATTATGCCGCAGCATCTTGTCTGAATGCAATGTGCGGAAAATATTTCAATGAAGAAAAATACCTTTTACGAAGCCGTGAACTTTTTGACTACTGCCTTAATCTTTTCAGCGAAAACGGTATTCTTGCCGGTGAAGGTCAGCCCCATAATTCTCTGACGGAAAAAAATTGTATCCCTGCGGATATGGGATATATTTTTGAAGAAAGTCTGCCCTGTCTTGTTGACTGCGGAGAATTTCTCGAAGATGAACAGGCGTTGAAATTCATCGCAGAAAATGCAAAAAAACTTCTTGATTTCGCTTTGCCCGACGGCGGTATCGACAACAGTTTCGGCAGCAGAAACAACAAATGGACGTACTACGGAAGCCGTACTGCTGACGGAGCGATTTCCGGAATGATAAAACTTTCAAAATATGATGTTTCTTTTTCCGAATTTGCTTACCTGAATGCGAATTTAATCGAAAAATGCTTTTCAGACTCCGTTCTTTACGGCGGTGTGATGTATGAAGAAAACGGTCAGCCCGGTTGCGTTCATCATCTTTTCAGCCATGCCGCAGGTCTTGCGGATGCATTGGCATCAGGACTTGATGAAAACATAAAAAGAGGTTCCCTGAATTTTGATTTTTCAAAAAGGGAATATAAATATTATCCTGAAATCGACACATATAAAATTTCAACAAAAAAATACCTTGCCACGGTAACCGGGTACGATTTCAGAACATACACTTACCAAAACGGTGCCTCACATTCCTCCGGCGGAGCGTTGTCAATGTTATTCAAGAAAGACACGGGACCTGTCATCGCAGGCTCCGTATATGAATACAGTCTGTCCGAGCCGTTGAATATGCAGTTGCCGAAGGGAAACATAATAATTTCTTCTTTGATACCACGTCTTGAATATGAAAAAGGCGGAATAAAATATGCCACCTGCCTTTCATCGAATGCGAAAATAAAAGCGGAAGAAAAAGAAAATTCCCTTTTGATTTATGTTAAAACAAATTTTGTAAGAGTATCGGATTGGGAAGCGGAGGACAAGGAACTTTTTGCGGAAATTTTTTATGAATTTTCAGATGAAAAAGTTTTGATAAATGTTACAAAAAGCAAAGAAAAAAACGGTGTGAAATTTATTCTTCCCGTAATAGAAAATTCTGCGAAAATTTTCACGGAAAACAAGGCGGAAAAAAGAAAAATTTTCTCTTTATCCGGAGGCTTTTCCGCAGAGGAATTTTCTTTTCCATGTGATGAAGAAATTAAAATAACAATTATGTAACAGGTGAAAAAAATGAATTTTTCCGAAATAAAACTTGACGTGGGAATTGAAAAATCTTTTTCGTTTCTGCATATAAGCGACACTCATTTAACACTTGCGGACAACAGGGATGACGATAGGAAAATCAGGCTTTCCGAGTCAAGGAGCAAAACTTTCCCCAATGCTTTTTCCAACCTTACCGATGCGGAAAAATTTGCAAAAAACAAAGGCGTTTTTATTGCACACACCGGAGATTTAATTGACTTTGTTTCAGAGAAAAATCTTGAAGAAGCAAAAAAATTCACAGATGAAAACGATGTGTTTTTCTCTGCGGGAAACCATGAATTCAGCCTGTATGTGGGTGAAGCAAAAGAGGATGAAAATTACAGAAATTTAAGCCTTGAAAAAGTACAAAAAGTTTTCAAAAACAACATCCGTTTTTCCGTCAGAAAAACAGGCGGTGCAAAGCTTATCGCCATAGATAATTCATATTACCGTTTTGATAAAAAACAACTTGAAAATTTAAAAAAAGAATGTGATGAAAATCTACCTGTGATTTTATTTTTACACACTCCTCTTTTCAATAAAGAGACCTACGATTTTTCATTAAAAAACGAGGGAGAAAATTCCCCCGCATATCTCATGTCCGTGCCGGAAGAACTGATGAAAAAATACAGTCCGGAAAGATATGAACAGCAAAAAGAGGACGAAACAACCGCAAAAGCATATAATTTTATTATGAATTGTTCCGTAATAAAAGGGATTTTTGCCGGTCATATTCATCATGATTTTGAAACAATGCTCCGTCCGGATTTACCCCAGATTGTTACAGGCTTATCATCGGGACGGCTTGTTACCGTTTTCTGATTTTCATTCACATCTCAAAATATCATGTTTTTTTATAAAAAACGTCAAATTTTGCCAATTATTTCTATTGACTTTTCTCCGTTAATGTATTAAAATTAGCGGAGAGTATTTTTTTGCATATATATGTATATAAAAATCTACTTGTCAGCACTAATTTTACGGAGATAAAAACAATGAAAAAAATCTGCTATGTTACCACCATCGCTTTGAGCATTAAATCCTTCTTCCTGCCTCAACTGACCTATCTTGCCGACAACGGCTTTGATGTTACGGTCATCTGTTCGCCGGATGATGAATTACCCTCATTGCTGGACAAAAGAATACACTTCATTCCCGTTAAAATGCCCAGAGGTTTCGGAGTAAAAAAATCATTTGATTCCATAAAAGAATTATTCAAGATTTTCAAACGTGAAAAGTTTGATTTGGTTCAATATTCTACTCCCAATGCGGCACTTTATTCCTCGGTATCTTCCGCGTTCGCAGGGATAAAACGCAGGAATTATCATCTTATGGGTTTTCGTTACATCGGCTCTCCCGGATTTGAGAAAAAACTGCTGAAAATTTTTGAGAAAATTGCCTGTTTGTTCTCCACTTCCGTGGAATGTGTCAGCCCCACAACCCTTCAATTCGGACTTGACGATAACATTTTTCCGAAAAAGAAAGCCACTATCGTATGGAACGGAAGTACCGGCGGTGTTGATATGAACCGCTTTGACATTTACTCCAAAGAAAAATGGCGAAAAGAAATCCGTGAAAAATACAATATCAAAGAGGACGATTTTGTTTTCGGCTTTGTGGGAAGGATTACACGTGATAAGGGAATTAACGAATTATTCAATGCTTACTGCGATATACGTCAGGGAAATACAAAACTTTTCCTTGTAGGTCCCGTTGAATATTCTCAGACCTTGGAAGAAAATCTCCTTGATGATGCCGAAAAAAGTGAAGATATTATCATGACCGGAATGGTCAACGATGTTGAAAAATATTATGCCGCCATGGATGTGCTTGTACTTCCCAGTTACCGTGAAGGCTTCGGCAACGTGGTCATTGAAGCAGGTTCCTTGGGTGTGGCATCAATTATCACAAGAATACCGGGACTTATTGATACCGTTGAGGAAGGTGTTTCCGCCTATGTCGTTCCGTTAAAGGATACGAAATCACTTGCGGAGACTATGAAAAAATTCAGAACTGTTGATGCCGAAAAAATGGGTAAAGATGCCTACTATTACGTTAAAACCCACTTTGACGGCAATACATTAAACGAAAAAATACTTGCGAGAAAGAAACTGCTTCTCAAAAAATAATCACGGAGGAAAATCCATGCCGAAAATTGCCGTTGTAAACAGAACAAATTTAAAAAACTACGGCTCACTTCTTCAGAGTTATGCTCTCTGCAAAGCCGTTTCCGATTTAGGATATGACTCGGAAATAATCTGGGAAGACGGCTCCGTTTCGGAAAATTTTGATTTTCGTCCGGGAAAACTCGTAAAAACTTTTTTCAAACTTCTTTTTCATCCATCCCTTATCATCTCCACTCTTTCCGGTATATCGGAACTTCGCTCCAAACCTGTAAGTGAAGAAAAAGTTAAACTTTTTGATGAATTCTGCGAAAAAAATGTTCCGAGAAAATTTTACTCCAAGCAGGTATTTGAAACTTTGGGTGAAAAGGATGTTTATTCAAAATTTATCTGCGGAAGCGACCAGGTATGGTGTTCCACCACATTGTATGTCGATCCTCTGATGTATTTAAGATTTGCACCGGAGAAAAAACGTATCGCCTATGCTCCCAGTATCGGCAGAGATTTTATTCCGAATTATAACAAAAAAATCATGAAGAAATATATCTCCGAAATTCCCTTCGTTTCCACAAGGGAAAAGGATGCGAAAGTTCTCATAAAAAATCTTATCGGACGTGATGTTCCTGTTTTGCTTGATCCCACACTGCTCATTGACAAAAGTCATTGGCGGGAATTAAGCAATAAGGAAATCAAGGCGGAGAGAAAATTTATTCTCTGCTATTTTCTCGATTATCCCACAGAGAAAACGGTAAAGGAAATCAACCGTTTTTCCGTCGAAAACGGATTTGATATTATTTCAATCGGCGTTGACCTGCACGGCATAGATGAAAAGGTGAATTATATTTATCCTCCCTGCGGTCCGGGTGAATTTCTCTCCTACGTTGATAATGCGGAATGTGTTATCACCGATTCCTATCACGGAATGTTATTCGCCATGAACTACGAAAAAAAATTCTGGTCGGTAAAACGTGAATACGGTCAGTATGACCAGTCTTCAAGGCAGTTGACTATTCTTGAAAATGTCAATTTAACAAAGAGATACTGCGACGGAGAATTTCAGTTTGACAACAGCGATATTGATTACATTCCCGTAAATGAAAAATTATCCGAAATGCGAAAAAAATCCGTTGAATTTTTATCCTTTGCGATTAAGGCTGATAACGGTTGAGGTGGAATTATGCGTTTAGAAGTTCTGATGTCGGTCATGTATCAGGAGAATTTTGACATTGCCCTGAAAACGAAAGTCGAAAGCGACCTTTTGATAATAAATCAATGCGACCGTGAAGGTTACGACGAAATTACTCACAACGGCTACTGCTGGAGAATGATTTCCACCACCACGAGAGGCCTTTCAAAAAGCCGTAATATTGCACTGGATAATGCAAGAGGCGATATATGTCTTTTATGCGATGACGACCAAATTCTTTATGAAAATTATGCGGAGAAAATTATTTCCGCTTACGAAAAACTTCCCGATGCCACGTGCATTGCCTTCAATATTGACAGGATAAATTATAATACACAGAAATCCTACTATAAAATAACCGAAGTGAAAATCGCACCTAAATACAGAGGTTACGGCTCTCCCATGCTGACATTCCGCAAAGAGGAAATCAACCGTTCCCATATCCGTTTTAATGAGAAATTCGGCTCCGGAACTCAATGGGGCGGCGGTGAAGACATCCTTTTCCACAATGCGATAAGAAACGTAGAGGGGTATAAATTTTATGAGTACCCGGAAACTATCACATTGATTGATTATTCCGGCGGTTCGCAGTGGTTCCACGGATATGACGAGGAAGCATTTTACCGTCTCGGCGGTTTTACGGAATACTCTCTGGGTAAAAATTTTCCCATGAAATTATTAAGATGTCTTTATACCGCAAAAAAACACGGCGTTGAATATCTGAGTTTTTGCGATAAAATGCTTTGGATGTACCGTGGTATGAAAGGTATAAAAAAAGATATTACTTACAAGGAATACATTGAATGCAAAAAAGGTAGACAGAGTAAATGAAAATTTTGTTACTGCTGAGCGAAAGTTGGAATGATGTTATCAATCCCAACAACAATTTAACAAATTGGTTTTCAGACTTTCCTCAGGTTGAAATAAGAACAATTTCCGGTTCTTCTCAAACGCCCTTCTGCAAATGCTGTAAAGAGCATTTTCTGATAGGCGAAAATGATATGATAAAAAGCCTTTTTACAAAAACAAGGGCAGGAAAAAGATTTACCGTTACCGACTCGGAGTATCGTGAAAACATTTCCGATTCACAGACGGATATAAGTAATAACACAAAAATAAAAAGTGTTTTTTCCTCACACCTTGCAAGGTTACTTCGTGATATTGTTTGGCGTTTCGGTAAATACAACACGGCAGAACTTCGGAAATTTATAGAGGAATTCAATCCCGATATAATTTTCTCTCAAAGAAAAGGTTCAGTTAAAATGTGCCGTTTGGAAAAAACGGTTTCATCCATGACAAATGCACCGCTTACGGCATACACCGGCGATGACGAATATTCACTTAAACAGTTTTCGCTGTCCCCTTTCTTCTGGATTCACAGATTATGGGTAAGACGGTGGTTGAAAAAAGTAATTCCCACGTATAAACTTTTTTACAGCCAGTCAAAAAGACAGATGGATGAATTTAAAAAGGATTTCGGAGTTAACACAAAATTTCTTGTTAAATGCGGTACTTTTTCGGAAGAAAAAATTCACAGGGAAATCCATTCTCCCATTGAACTTTCCTATATCGGCAAGTTATATTGCAACAGGTGGAAATCATTATCACTTTTGGCAAAAGCCGTAAAGGAAATAAACGAAGAAAACAATAAAACGGTTTTCCGGCTTAACATTTACACAAAAGATAAAATTTCAAAAAAGCAGGATAAACTGCTTAACGATAAAGTCAATTCAGTTATCCGTGGCGGAATAAATCCGAAGGATATCCCCGAGGTACACAAAAACACGGATATTCTTCTCCACGTGGAAGGTCTTGACTTAAAAAACAGTCTTTTAACAAAAGATTCTTTTTCAACAAAAGTTATGGATTGTATGGCAAGCGGATGTGCCGTTATGATTATCAGCCGTGATTATCATGCAGCTTACAGGTATCTTAAAGAAAAAAATTCCGCTTTTGTGGCTTCTTCACCGGAGGAAATAAAGACAATTCTTCAAAATACAGCAGGCAATACCGATTTGATTAAGGATTATGCCGAAAAGGTTTATGCTTGCGGAAAGGAAAATCATCAAAGAAGGTTTATTCAAAATATGATATTAACTGACTTTATGAAGGTTATACAAAATTGATTCCTTTTTTAATAA
>JAZUKF010000147.1:0-1749 GCA_045643165.1 Acutalibacteraceae bacterium
TATACCTATGGAGGAGGTGCGCCATAGTTTGAAATGTCACGACAAGAAACAGCGGTATTTATCGGTCACAACGAGTGTTATGGCGTGTCCCGCTCTGATGTTGAAAAAGCCATCGTATCTTTGATAGGAAAAGGAGTAACAGACTTTTTAAGCGGCGGGCAAGGCGGATTTGATAGGATGTGCGCCGGGTGCGTAAAAAAATTAAAACAAGAATATCCCAAAATAAGAAACATTCTTGTTATTCCGTATCTGACTTTTTCGATTTTTGATAAAGAATATTTTGATGAGATAATATATCCAGATGGCTTTGAAAAGTATCACTTTAAGGCGGCTATTCCAGCAAGAAACAAATACATGGTCAATAATGCTGCCTATGCTGTGTGCTATGTTACGCACGGTTGGGGTGGCGCAGCAAAAACATATGAATATGCGAAGCGAAAGCAATTAGTGATTATTGATATATCGCAGAATAACGGAGGTCAATAAAATGGCTCTTATTAAATGCCCTGAATGTGGAAAAGAAAATGTATCGGATTCTGCTATTAGCTGTCCGGAATGTGGATATGCGATTAAGGCACATTTTGATGAAATACATATAGAGGAACAACGAATTGCAAAATTAAAGCAGAAAAAAGAAACTGAAAAAGAACGACAGCAGGAAACAATAGCCCGGTTGGAAAAACAAATCGAAAAAGCGTCGGGAGAGATAAAAAAAGCAAGTATCGGATTAGCGGTTTCATTACCTTTAACTATTCTTTCCTGGTGTTTAAGCAAACATGGAAGTTTAGGAATAGTAATTGTGATTTGTGCCACGGCTGCATTTGTTAGCGGTGTTTTTCTCATATCTGGAATTAGCGAGAAGAATACTTCATCAGCAGATTTAGAAGTAGCCAAGAAAAATATAGATGATTATGAAGCGAGTGTAGAAAAAAGGCTCGAAGCATATGCGACACAAGCACAGGTATATGCTTCCAAACATCCCAAATGCCCTAATTGTGGGAGTACAAATACTGAAACAATAGGAACACTTAACAGAGCGGTTTCCGTGGCGGCTGTTGGACTTGCCTCCTCCAAGATCGGCAAGCAATATAGATGCAAAAACTGCAATCATAAGTGGTAATGATATGTATGTATACAGATTCGTTGACGCTGATAACCGGATAATATATGTCGGAAAAACCAAGCAATCGTTGCGTACAAGGTTCTATTCGCACAAACACCTTCCGGACGAATGTTATCAAAAGGTAAAGTATATTGAATACATTGACTGTATCACCGAAGCGGATATGTCAATGAAAGAAATATACTATATCAACAAGTATCGTTCAGAAGGCTATGCAGATTATAATACGGCGGATGTTTCTGAATTGCCGCATAGTTTTGAGTCTGATGATATTTGGGTGCGATACATAGGAAGCCTCCCGGAATTTTTTTCATCTTCCATCAATTACATCGAAAATTACGAAGATGTAAAAGAAGAAATAATTACTGCCTCCGATGGACGGCAAATGCGTCTTGTTCAGAATTCATTATCGGGTATTGAAAAATATGTCTTTCCGTTTACAACGAAAGAATTATCAGATGTATTTCAGTATTTTCAAACGCAACTATTGGATTCAAGAAACACATTTCGAGAATATGCTAATTTCAAAAATATATTGATTGTTGCCATCGGAATAAGTACCCCGTTAAAAACAAACGAAATACTTGATTTAAGATATTGTGATGTTTTTGACGAGGATGATGAAG
>JAZUKF010000148.1:0-5909 GCA_045643165.1 Acutalibacteraceae bacterium
GCAGGAAATGGAATTATCAAAGGAAACCGTTGCCGTGGCAAGAGCGGGTGCAGGTACAAATAATATTCCCGTTGAAGATTATGCCCAAAAAGGTATCTGCGTATTCAATACACCCGGAGCCAATGCCAATGCTGTTAAAGAACTTGTAATTTGCGGTTTGCTGATGGCTTCGAGAAAAATCGGAAATTCCCTTGAATGGTGTAAAGGTCTTAAAGGGGAAGGCGACGAGGTCGGCAAGAAGGTGGAAAAAGGAAAATCCGCTTTTGCAGGCCCTGAAATTATGGGAAAAACTCTGGGAGTTATCGGATTGGGAGCGATCGGTATCCTTGTAGCAAATGCTGCGGAACTTCTCGGAATGAAGATTATAGGATACGATCCTTTCCTTAATGAAGACGGAAAGAAAAAACTTTCCCCCAATGCCGAAATCGTTGAAGATTTGGACAGTTTGTTCGGAAAAAGTGATTATATCACATTGCATCTTCCTTTGAATGATGCAACAAAAGGCACGGTAAATGATAAGACTATTGCCCTGATGAAGGATAATGTAAGAATACTTAACTTTGCCCGAGCCGGACTTGTGGATTCCGATGCGCTTATCAATGCTCTTGAAAGCGGGAAGGTTGCCGCATATATTACGGATTTCCCCACGGATGAAGTTATCGGCGTTGAGGGTGTAACCGCTATTCCTCATCTCGGAGCATCCACTCCCGAAAGCGAAGATAACTGTGCGGTTATGGCGGCGGATGAATTGACGGCATATATCGAGAAGGGCGAAATTAAAAATTCCGTAAATCTTCCTCAGATGATTCTTGACGAAGTAAACGGAAAAAGAACATGCGTTATTCATGATGATGACGAGAATGTTCTTGCACAAATAAAAAAGATTATCGGCAACGATATTAAAACGGCATCAAGAAAAGGCATTGCATATACGGTTGCGGATGTTGATTCGGATGCACGGAAAATTATGGCTATTGACGGAGTAAAATTTGCAAGAGTAATATAAATAAAGTCAGTGCAGACTGAAAAGTAAACTAAAAGATATTATTAAAAGACGGTTGTAAAAGTTTAATCTTTTATAACTGTCTTTTTTTGATTAGAAATTTTATATTTTTAAAGTATTTTCTGTATTTAATTCGGCTTAGGCTGGCGACTCCCGCCAGCCTATGCAGAAAAAATTGACAAATTTTATTCCTGAATATATAATGAAAAGGAAATTAACGGTACGAGGTGTGAAAATGGAGAATAAAACAGTGGTTCGGGAAAAACCCCGTTTAAATAAAATCGGAATAAAAGAGGGCATCGGATATATGCTGGGTGATGCAGGCAATCTGTTTGTATTGACCTATGTATCATCATTTCTGAAAGTATTTTATACCGATGTTTTGAAAATTACACCGGAGAAAACCGCAAATCTATTTTTATTTACACGTCTTTGGGATGCGATAAACGATCCTTTATGGGGAAATATTGTTACGAAACGTGCTCCCGATAAAAACGGAAAATACCGTTCGTATATTAAATGGATAGCATTGCCGTTGGCGTTGTCGGAATGTCTGTGTTTTTTTAATATCAGATCCTTTACGCAGAATGATGCAATTCTTTTGATTTTTGCTTATGTTACATATATTCTTTTCGGGATGTTATATACGGGAATAAATGTACCCTTCGGCTCATTGGCTTCCGTAATTACCGATGATCCCGACGGCAGAACTCTGCTTTCCACCTTCAGAACCATCGGAGGCGGAATAGGCGGTGCGGCACCGTTACTTATCGCTCCGTTGATTATATATAATAAAGTTGATAACGGCGACGGAACAACATACAATGTGGCAAACGATAAGGGAATGATGAATTTTGCGTTGATTATGGCAGTATGTTCTGTGGTGTTCTACCTGTGCTGTTATAAGGGAACAAAGGAAAGAGTATCATCTCATTCTGACGTTAAAGTTGATTTAAAAGCAACATATACCGCAATGCTTAAAAGCAGACCGTTTATCGCTCTCGCCCTGACGGGGATTCTGATAAGCGGACAATTACAGTTTTCTTCGTTAAATCAATATCTTTACAAAAATTATTTTTGTAATACGGGTTTATCAATTTTAGGCACTGTCGCACAGTATTTACCTATGGCTGTTATGATACCGTTTGTACCTAAACTTGTTAAAAAATACGGGAAGAAAGAATTAAGTGCCATGGGAGCACAGTTTTCCGCCTTGGCAGCCATAGCAACTTTCGTATTAAGACCTAAACCGAATCAGGCATGGTTGTATATATTGCTTCTGTTTGTTATCGGATTCGGATATTCATTTGTTTCCATTACAAACTGGGCAGTTGTAACGGATGTAATAGATTATCAGGAATATAAAACGGGTATAAAATGTGAAAGTACCGTATATGCAATTTATACTTTTTGCAGAAAACTGGGACAGACTGCTGCCGATTACGGCGGATTGATGCTGTTATCAAAGGTGGGATATGATGTCAGCGTAATGGCTAACGCAGGCTACGTTAAGGGAGTCAGCGAAGGAATTCTCACGGTTTGTACCCTTATCCCCGCAATAACATATACTTTGATTTTTTTACTGTATAAATTTTATTATCCTCTGTCAAAAGAAAAATTGGAACCTGTTTATAAGTTCGTCAGAGAATCAAACGAGATTCGCTGATATTCACCGAAAAACAAAAAGATGGTTTTAAAAAGTATTTTTACCTTTTAGAACCATCTTTGTTTCAATTAAATTTTAATCAATCAAATAAAGGCGTTGAAAAATATCTTTCTGCGGTATCGGGAAGGACTGTAATAACCGTTTTCCCTTTGCCTAACTTTTTAGCAAGTTTTAATGCTGCGGCAACATTTGTTCCGCTTGAAATACCGCACATCAACCCTTCTTTTCTTGCTAAATCCTTTGCGGTTTGAATTGCTTCTTCATCTGTAACGATATAGATATCGTCGTAGACATCACGGTTAAGGTTATCGGGAATAAGACCGTCGCCGATACCCATTTGAAGATGCGTTCCGATATTGCCGCCGGCAAGAATAGCCGCATTTTCTGGTTCAACCGCCCATATTGTAATGTCGGGATAATTTGTTTTTAAAACTTCACCTATGCCGGAAATCGTACCGCCCGTTCCCACACCGGAGCAAAATCCGTGTATGGGTTCCGCAACCTGTTCCATGATTTCAAGAGCGGTATGATATTTGTGAACATGAGGATTTGCGGGATTTGAGAACTGTTGCGGAACATAAACTTTCGGGTTCTGTTCGGCAAGTTCAAGAGCCTTTTTTAAGCAGTTTTCAATACATTCACCGATATTTCCGTCATCGTGAATAAGTATTACCTCCGCACCGTAATGTTCAACTAATTTTCTTCTTTCGTAACTTACGCTGTCGGGCATTACGATTATGGTTTTATATCCGCGTACAGCACCTACAAGAGCAAGACCTATACCCTGGTTACCGCTTGTAGGCTCTACTATAACGGTATCTTTTTTGATAAGGCCTTCCTTTTCACCCTGAAGAATCATATTGTATGCCGTTCTTGTTTTGATAGAGCCGCCCACATTAAGTCCTTCATATTTTACAAGGACGGTTGCGCTGTCCTCGTCAACCATATTGTTCAATCTGATAACCGGGGTTCTGCCCATGGCATCAAGTACATTATCGTAAATCATTATACTTTCTTCCTAACTTTATTTATATTATATACTACGCATATAATTTTACTTTGTTAAAAAAATTTGTCAAGTGATTTTTGCTTTTTCGGCAATAAATATGTTAATATATTGATAAAAGGCGGTGTTTTTATGAGCGGATACGTTTGTCCCGTGTGCAGAAAGAGTTTAATTGAAGATGAGAAATGTTTTAAATGTGAAAACGGACATAATTTTGATAAAGCGAGAAGCGGGTATGTAAATCTTTTACCGAACAATCTTCCTTCCGGGAAAAATCACGGTGATAATAAACTGATGATAAAGGCGAGAAAGGATTTTCTTGAAAAAGGTTACTACCGTTGTCTGTCTAAAAAAATCGAGGAGATTTTCAATAATATTGATTTAAACGGAAAAACCGTGCTTGATGCCGGTTGCGGAGAATGTTGGTATACCGATAATATATATAAAAATTTGCCGGAGAATAATCTGCCGAAAAAATTTCTTGCGGTTGACATATCAAAAGATGCTTTGAATACAGGTGCAAAGAGAAATAAAAATATCTCCTGTGCGGCGGCAAGTGTTTTTAACCTTCCTCTTGCGGATAAAGGCTGTGATGTGTTGTTTACGGCTTTTGCTCCCTTTTGTCGGGAAGAATATCTGAGAGTTTTATCTGATGATGGATTACTGATAATGGTAATTCCCTCTGAAAATCATTTAATGGGGCTAAAAAAACTGATTTACGATAATCCGTATAAAAACGAAGTGAAAGATTATAAAATAGGCGGATTTGATTTTTTGAAGAAAGAAGAATGTAAAAGTAACATAAAAATTGACAATAAAAATGATATAAAAAATCTTTTTATGATGACTCCGTACTATTATAAGACGGGTATAACGGATCAGAAGAAGGTCGAAAAAGCGGATTTTCTTGAAACGGAAATTGAATTTGAGATACTGATTTACAGAAAAATATGTACAAAATCACCTTAATTATTGTTTTTTGTTCAAAAGTTGCACGAAGTTTTTGGTAATGATGAATAAAATTTTATAAAATTTTGTTAAACCCCTTGATATAAAATGAAATATGATATATAATACTAATGGAAATATATCCTCATAGTGTATCTTTGTATGGTTATGAGGTATTCTTTTGAGAAAATATCCAAGCAGAAAGGCGGAGTTTTTTATGAAGAAAAAGGTAATATCACTTTTACTCGTTGTGGCATTACTGACCGGTATAGTATCGGTGTGCTTCAGCAGCATGTTTACCGAAGCATCACCTGCCGGCAGAGGAATCGAGTCTATCAATGCGTTCAGCCTTGTAGACAGTAAGGAAAGTATGGTGGGGACTTCATACAGTTCAACCATTACCGTTAAGAGTAAGGTGAGCGGATACAAGATTAAGGTTAAATCTATCAGTGCCGTCTTGCCCTTCTATACTTCAACCGAAACAAGAAGCTTCAGCGTAAGCTATTCTTCCGGTACTGTTTGTACAACATCCGGCACCAACTTCAGTGTTTCCGGTAGTATTGATGCAGGCAGAGGTAGTGTAATCCGTTACACATGTACTTATGATTTGCTTAATGATGCGGGAACAACGCTTTATTCAAATATGACAGGTTACGGTTACGGTTATGCCGGAGGTGCTTCCGCGGTAAGCGGTGCAGTAGGTAGCACTAACGGAAATCCCGGTAAGCGTGATACAGACTGTTCAATGAACTGGATCAATCAACTTAATACATGCTATGTAAATCCCGGAGCATTTTCTCTCGGATATGAAACGCATACTGCCAGATGGGATACCGGCGGTAGTAACCAGCCCACAGTTTACAGCGGTTCGGCACCTGCAGGATTTACATTTTCAAGAATTGAATGGTGCGACCGAGGCAACGAATCCGAAGGTGGTTCAAGAAGCGGAACATGGTGTAGTTATTCTCCCGCAGGCGTTTCCGGTTACTATGTATTCTCCGTTAATCTTCGCGGTAGCGACAGATGGGATGATCATACAAATACCGAAACAACCGTTTCTATGTATATCAGAACCGATTCCGATAAGTCAGGTGCTTTGAGCCAGGCTAACAGTTACCTCAGTAAGGGTTATGAAAAGAGTTATTATTCCGTAGGAACATGGAATAATTATCTTGCGGCTCTTGACCGTGCACAAAATGCCGGTCGTGCTATTGCTTATCCTAACTACGGTTTCCAGGTTGCTTGTTCTAATGCAGTAAATTCCAAAAATGCAACCGACCTTAACA
>JAZUKF010000149.1:0-2405 GCA_045643165.1 Acutalibacteraceae bacterium
GGAATGGTTGAGCGTTGGCAAAACGTGTTGGAAGAATACGGTATTGACAGCGTTGAAATGCTTTGTGATGATGCTACGGTTTACGGCACGGTTTATCGCAAAGGTTTACAGAAATAAAGTTTTTTATGGATATTAAAGCAATTATCAAAAAAATTTTTATTACAATTTCAGTCCTGATTTGACAAAATAATTATTGTGTGATAACATAATTTAAGATAGCAGACCTATAGATAATGTAGGGAACGGTCTTGACCGTTCCGAAAAATATAATCCAAACCGAAATTATTATCTGTTATTTATAAAAATTGAATATTGTATTTTCGTGGGAAGTTCGGTGAAAGTCCGTCGCAACCGCCATTACCGTTACAGTCGGAATACTCGAAAATACATCGGTTTTATCACTTTTGGGCGAAGGAAGAGTGCGGCCGTTTTTAATGTTTTATGTTTCGTAAGACGTTTTGGTTGTGCTTTTCACGAAATATTTACTGTAAAACAGTTGCGCTTTTCACTTTTTGTGAAAGGCGTATTTTTTATGAGGTGTCTGTATGAAAAGAATAATTTCCTTAATTTTAACCTTGATTTTATTTTTATTTTCTTTTCCTGTTTTATCATTTGCAAAATCGTCTGCCGGTTATGTTACCGTATCATTTGAGGATTTCGGAATAAGAAACGGCAAAGAAAAGACGGATTTTCCCAAACAACTCGGTGTGATCATCCCCGAAACAAAGGTTGAAATTTATTCCGGAGATACCGTTGCCGATGCGACTGTGAGATTACTTAAAAAACTGAATTTTCCCTATTCATCAACCGGTAAAACCTCTGACGGAACATTTTATCTTTCATCATTAAATAATTTCAGCAACAGTAATTATTCCACCGTTAAATCATTCGGTGAATTTGACGTGGGAAACAAAAGCGGATGGATGGTAAAACTCAATAATTGGTTTATAAATGAGGGAAGTTCAAATATCTCTGTTGAAAACGGAGATAAGATAACGTGGGAATACACTTGCAGTTTAGGTGCGGATATCGGCTGTGATATGAATAATCCCACATCTGAAATATTAAGTGTCAGCGAAAAAAACGGATGCCGTATTTCACCGAAATTTTCAAGCGGTGTAAAGTCCTACACTCTTACAGTCCCGAATGACGTTGACAGTATTTCACTTGAAACGGAACTTAAAAATTATTATTCAACCGTTGAATATAAAATCGGCAAAACATCATACCGTTTCGGTAAAAATATCCCTGTGAAAGACGGTGATGAAATTACCGTTGAAAGTAAATTTATTCTCGGTGAAAAAGTTTGCGATAAAACTGTAATCACACTTAAAGTAAACAAAATAAATCTTTCAAAAACAACATACAAAATACTTGTTGTTCTCATTAAAATATTTTTATTCGGATGGATTTGGTATTAAATGAAAAAAATCGTTTCTCTGTTTTTATCCTTTCTTTTTCTCTTTAACTGTTTTAATATGATGTGCTTCGGTGCGAAAAAAAATTACTCTCTTTCCGAACTTAAATCAATCGCCGAGGCAACGGTGAATTTCAAGAAAAAAGAAATGGGTGTCAAAGATAATCAATCAATTTTCACAGGTGATTTTTTATCCCTTGCGGGTTCGACTTCCGCCGATTGGTATGTTATTGCAATGAGCCGATTGGGTTTGAGGGATGATTATCCCGTCTTTCTTTCGGCACTTGAAAACAATGTTGAAGAAAGATATAAAAATGATGAAAAACTGTCTTTATCAAAGTCAACGGAATGGCACAGAATTTCCCTTGCGATAAGTTGCTGTTCGGGTAACTGCTTATCCGTGGGAAAAAGCAAAATCAATCTTATTTCAGACGGAATTTATTTTAGGGAAAAACCGGGCAAACAGGGTATAAACGGCTATATTTGGGGACTTATCGCACTTGACAGCATGAATTACAATGTGCCTGAAAACTGTATAAATTCACGCCGTGATATCATAGATAACATTCTTTCATCACAAACCGATAAGGGCGGATTTACTTTAAACGGAGAGAATGAAGATGTTGACATTACCGCCATGGCGGTGCAGTCTTTATGTCCGTATTATGATGACAAGGCAATAAAAAATGCCGTTGACAAAGCACTTTCATATTTAAGTGAAGTACAACTTCCCGACGGTTCATTTGAAAGTTTCGGAACTGAAAATGCCGAAAGTATTTCCCAGGTAATAATTGCCCTTTGTTCTATGGGGTTAGATCCCGATACGGACTTGCGTTTTATCAAAAACGGAAATTCTGTCGTTGATGCCTTGATGAAATTTAAAAATAAAGACGGCGGATTTTCTCATACTTTAAACGGAAAATCCAACTCCATGGCAGGGGAGCAGAGCCTTCTTGCACTTGCTTCTCTGATAAGATTTTACGAGGGT